>JANYEU010000420.1 GCA_025362915.1 Chitinophagaceae bacterium
GTTTGCGCTCATTTTTACTACGTTGGAAACAGGTATCACTGCTGCCATCGGTGCGCAGAACACGAAAAAGTCTGTGGTAAAAACCATCACAAGCACCGTGATAAACAATAGGGAACCAGTGGAAACTGCCACCATGAAAGCCATGTATGCCGTGGGTTTGCAGTTTTGGCCCAATCAGGCAATGTGCCGTAGCTACTACGATTTTAGCTTGTTGTTTGGCGTAAACACACACCCAAGCGTAGTAAAATCTGGCATTGTAAACGCCAATGCCATCGCGCTTTGTGTGGATGCGGGCATTATTGCCACGTCTGTTTTTACATTGAAGAATAAATCAGATTTTCCGGTTACTTTCTTTGCAACGCACATCTTAAACGGTACGATGGTTGGAACACCAATAGTGGTGCTGCCGCATCATGATACGGTGATTACTTTTTCGGAATTTGGCGCCGCCGATATGCTGTTTTTATATGTAAAAAACGAAACCGACTATGCCGGCAACTGGGAAGTGAAGGTGGACTAGGATAGTTATTAGTGGTTAGTGGTTAGATATGAAAAAAGCCCTTGAAGATTATTCTTCAAGGGCTTTTTTATTAGAGTCTCTTTTAATGCTTAAGTCTGCCAACTAACCACTAACCACTAATAACTAACTTCTAGTAGTCCACCACTTGTTCCTGTATGGTTGCTGGTATTTCGCGCCACTCGTATTGTTGGTTGCGGAGTTGAGGCTCGAAGCCCGCTTCGCTGATGGCATCTTGTATTGTTTTGTAGGTAAACCTGTGCGGCGCACCGGCAGCACTCACCACATTTTCTTCCAGCATGATGCTGCCAAAATCGTTTGCACCACCGTGCAAACACATCTGTGCAGTTTGTTTGCCCACAGTCAGCCAACTGGCCTGTATGTTTTTTACGTTTGGCAACATGATGCGGCTAATGGCAATCATGCGGATGTATTCATCGGGAGTGGTCAGGTTTTGCACGCCACGTATTTTAGTTAATAGAGTATCTACATCCTGAAAAGTCCAAGGGATGAATGCCAAAAACCCTTTCGCATCGGCAGGTTTCTTGGCTTGTATCTCCCTTATTTTTACCAAGTGAATAAAGCGTTCTTCCAGCGTTTCCACATGGCCAAACATCATGGTGGCACTGGTGGTGATATGCAGGTTATGTGCTTGATGCATTATTTCCAACCATTCTTCGGCACCACATTTCCCTTTGCTGATTAATCTGCGAACCCTGTCAATCAAAATTTCTGCGCCCGCACCTGGCAAAGAATCCATGCCTGCATCCTTCAATGCCTTTAGCACTTCGGCATGTGTACTTTTTTCCAGCTTGGTGATGTGTGCCACTTCGGGTGGTCCGAGCGTGTGTAATTTAATGCTAGGAAACTCCTGCTTGATGGCCTTAAAAGTATCTACATAATATTTCAAACCCAGTTCGGGGTGATGTCCGCCTTGCAATAATAACTGGTCGCCACCCCAACTGATGGTTTCGGTAATCTTTTTACGGTAAGTAGGCATGTCGGTTATGTATGCCTCTGCATGGCCGGGAATACGATAGAAGTTACAGAACTTACAGTTGGCAATACACACATTGGTGGTGTTTACGTTTCTATCTATCTGCCAAGTTACCTTTCCGTGAGGTACTTGAATTTTGCGTAGCTCGTCTGCCACAAACATCAACTCGGTCAATGGGGCATGTTCAAACAAAAACATCCCATCTTCTACGCTCAAAAATTCGAAGGCCAATGCCTTCTTGTATAAATCTGCTAACTGCATATAATCTGTTTTGAAAGGAAACAAAGGTAGGGGTGTAAAGTTGTGACAACCTTATAGGGTTTAAAACCCTATAAGGGTTAAACTCCTTACATATCAATCTCCAGTTTCAAGTTATCTCTCAGCACCCTCAGCAAAGGGTATTGCTCGGCCATCCGCTCAAAACGTTGCTTGCTGTTTAGTGGTTTTACTGTTGGAGTGCTGTCCCGCTCTGTTTCATTGATGAAGAAATTGAATGTAAGAAGTCTATTGTGATAGTGCTTTTGCAACTCTTCTAACACAATAGATTTTTCTTGCTCAATGAATTTCTGTTGGAGTGTACTATCCACTTTTACCAGAAATATAGAATCATCAACAATCTCTAAAGTGGCTGTTGAAAAGGCATTTGCTTGGGATATCTTGTTCTCCTCTTTTATTTTAGCAGCAAAATGATTCCAATGCGGTTGCAATGTTTCCATAGTGATAGAAATAGGATCTTTTACTTCTTGAACCGTATATCTGTCACCATATTTACTACGCAAGGCATCCAGAATACCTCCACCTTTTGTCACCGAAGTTTGGGTATTAGTTGTGTTTGGATAAGACGATGGAACAGTTTCTTTTACCATACTTATCACTGGTGCCATACTTGGAGGAGGCGTTTGCGGCAAGGCAGGTTTTATACTTGGCTGAACTTGTGCCGCAATAGGTGTTTTCTTTTTTTCTTCTACCAATAATTTTCCACCAGCAGTTTGTATATTAACTGGGGGCGTAATAATCTGGATGGAAGGAACTGGTTTGTAGTTGATAGCTACCGGACCGTCAACCCGTTTTTTTTTTACAATATTACCCTCTTGCAAAGACAGTTCTATTGCCTGTTGAAGAAAGTTTAGTTTAATGATGGTCAACTCCACATGCAGGCGTTTATTGCGTGCCATCTTGAAGTGGATCTCTGCTTCGTTCAGTATATTCAGGGCACTCACCAAATAACCAGCACCTACACTTGCAGCAACAGACTTGTATTTTTCCTGCATCCCTTCCACCACATCAAGCAATGAAATGGCACGGGCATCTTTACAAACCAAGATATTCCTGATAAATTCGGCAAAGCCATTCAGCACCATATCACCTTCAAAGCCCTTGCGGTTTATCTCGTCATATAGCAATATCGCGCCAGCCATATCTTGCGCAAGCAACGCCTCCAATAACCTGAAATAATAATCATGGTCTAGGATATTTAGGTGTTCCAAAGTGTTTTGGTAGGTCACTTCCCCGCTTGTAAAGCTTACAATCTTATCTAGGATGCTCAACGAATCGCGCATACAGCCTTCACTCTTTTGGGCAATTACCTGCAATGCAGCTTTCTCAGCATGGATACCTTCCTTATCAATAATTTCTTGCAGATGTTCTACCGTATCATTGGTCGTGATTCTTTTAAAATCGAATATCTGACAGCGGCTTAATATGGTGGGCAATATCTTGTGCTTCTCGGTAGTAGCCAAGATAAAGATGGCATGCGCAGGCGGCTCTTCCAGCGTTTTTAGGAACGCATTAAAAGCACTAGCACTCAACATGTGTACCTCATCCACGATATATACCTTGTATTTTCCGGCCTGTGGTGCAAAACGAACCTGATCTACCAGGCTACGAATATCATCTACCGAGTTGTTGCTGGCAGCATCCAGTTCGTGTATGTTCATGCTGGCACCGGCATCAAACGAAGTGCAACTCTGACAAGTGTTGCAAGCCTCACCTTCGGGTGTTTGGTTAAGACAGTTTATTGTTTTTGCCAATATGCGTGCGCAAGTGGTTTTGCCCACACCACGCGGGCCACAAAACAAAAAGGCATGTGCTAATTGGTTGTTTTTAATGGCATTTTTTAGTGTGGTGGTAATATGGCTTTGCCCCACAACAGTATTAAAATTCTGGGGGCGGTACTTGCGGGCGGAAACAATAAATTTATCCATAACAGGCTTGCAAGATAGGAAAATAAGTTCTGAATTATGAACTATGAGTTATGAGTTGAGGAAGAAATAAGGGTAGTTTGGAAATGGAATCCTACTGTATTATGATTTTAAAAAGCTATATAAAATACTCTTATTTAATGCCAGCCACTATCTCACCCAGTTCTTTAGTGATGTCTCCTTTAGTGCCATACTCTGTTACCCTTCCTATTTCTAGTCCTTTTTTCAAAACAATAAAAGTGGGTACTTTGGTAATCTTATAAATGAAATGGAAGTTGTTTACGGTTTGCTTTTGCCTATCAACAGCCAAAAGGTTGATTTTATTTTCGGGAAATCCGCTTGCATCTATCAGTTGATAAAACTTAGGCAATAGGTTTTGGGTATCCTCGCACCAAGTGCCACCAAAAACAAGTAAGCTGAATTTATCCTTTTTCTGTTTAAAAGTATTCACTGCCGCAGCATCGGGCTGACCGTATTTCATGTTTTCATTAAACCATCCAAAGGCGGTATCATTTGCTATCAATCCGCGGTTTATTACCCCATAAAGCATCTTACGTCCCTTATCTTCCTTCACTTGATAGTTTAATTTTAATGTCTTCAACGGCTGAACACAGGACATTGCAAAGAGCATTACCATCATCAATCCAACAAAATATCTCATGCCCCAAGGTTTGATTTCATTTCCAGCAAAAAGGTTTTAAACTTGGTTAGCGATTGCATCACTTCTGTCCGTACATCTATCTGTTCCCGGTTGCTTGCCAGATATTTTTTAGCCCCCTCTAGGCTAAATTCTTTTATTCTGATTAAATCATAAATAACCTCTAGTGTTCGTATATCTTCTGTACGATAAAACCGGTGGCTTCCCTTGCCTTTACGTGGGGTCAGTATGGCAAATTCGTTGGTCCAGAACCGTATTAACGAGTTGGCTACACCAAACATGATGGCAACTTCTGAAATTCCCCAATACAATTTTTTATTCAGGGTTTCATCGTCGGGTATCTTTATGTAGTCAGACTTGTTTTCTATTTCCTTCCCATCAACCTTCATTCTACTACCCTTTGCCACATTTTTTCTGGGGGCAGCCTTCTTTCTGCCACGCTTTTTCCCTGTGGACTTGGTTGGTTCTTTTGTCTCTTGTTTCGGTTTTATTTTTACCCTAATCTGGCTATCGCTATAAACCACCTGATTTTGACCAGACTCGGTTGGCTGTTCATTGCTTATACCATCTTTTGATTCTGCAACAGTAGGAGCAGATGGAGACTTTTCTTTTTTAGGAGAAATTATTTTATTGGTAGCAGTAACCTTTGCCTCTTCTTGCTTTGATGGAGGAATGGGGTTACCAAATAAGTCTAATTGTTGAAGTGCCATTGTGTAAAAATAACAAACCTATTGTCTATTACCCAATAAGATTAGTGGGGGAGGTGGAAAAGCCGAGGGTTATTAACATTAAAGGAACTATTTTAGAATAGAAAGCAGCTTGATTGAGTTTTAAATTGTGTTATAAGCTTGAACTTTCGTCACATAAGCTTAAGCTTTTGTCGCATAAGCTTGAACTTCCGTCGCATAAGTTTAAGCTTTTGAGGCATAAGCAGTAAACGGTAAGAGGGTAACTCAATCAATGAATCATTGAAAGAAATATTCTTTTCTTTTCTTGAAAAGGATAAAATATAATCCTTCCTCATCCGTCTGTCTGCTTACCAAGTGACACTTATTTTTCTGAATGGATAAAAATATTTTAATGGAAACTTTGGTAACAAAAAAAGTTTCCTTAGTTTCGCCGCAGATTTAAAAGACATGGAGATAGGAGAAAGGATAGTACAGAAGGCGCACGAACTGTTTATGCGATACGGCATCCGAAGCATCAGCATGGATGAAATATCCAGCCAACTAGGTATCTCGAAGAAGACAATTTATCTGTCGTACAAAGACAAGGACGCTTTGGTGGATGGTGTGCTGGATATAAAAATTAACAAGATGCAATGCAACTGTTCTTCCGTACAAAAAAATTCTTTGAATGCAGTACATGAAATGTTTTTGGGATTGGACATCATGGAGGAGGTATTTGCAGGATTTAATCCTTCCTTTTTATTCGATTTGGAAAAGTATCATCCCAAACAATACAAGAAATTTACCGACCACCACAACACTTATCTGTACGATACGATAAAACAGAACTTAGAGAAAGGCATAGCGGAAGGTAATTACAGGGAGGAAATAGATGTGGATATTATTGCCAAGTACCGGATTGGGAGCATGTTCCTGATTTTTAACATGCACTATTTTCCGCATGGCAGCTATCCATTATCGAAGCTTGCCATCGAGATAACTGATCACTTTTTGCACGGATTGGTAACAGAAAAAGGGAAAGAATTGATTACTAAATATAAACTTGAAAGAAAAAAACAACTATTATGATTACACACAAACAAGCAAAAACAGCGTTGATGTATGTGTTGCTGTTGGTTGCATCTGGTGCATCTGCACAAATGCCAGCAACTAACACACATAGTTTCACGTTGCAACAAACAGTAGAGTATGCAAAAAAGAACAACACACAGGTAAAGAATGCACTACTGAACCTTGACATCCAGAAACAGATAAATCGTGGCATTACAGCCGCAGCCCTGCCTACACTCTCTGGAAACATTGCTGCAACAAAGTATTTCGATATACCAGTTCAGGTTATTCCTGCAGGACCACTTGCCGGTCCCGAAGACAAAGCACTTAGTTTTGGATTAAGCTACAACTCTACAGCTGCCTTGCAATTGCAACAATTGCTGTTTGATGGGCAGGTATTTGTAGGATTGCAAGCGAGGAAAGCTTCTATCGATTTTCAGACAAAGAACATCGAAGTAACCGAAGAGGCGATCAAGACCAATGTAGAGAAAGTATATTATCAGTTGGTGGTTAGCAAAACGCAGATTGCGTTAATAGATGCCAACATAGCTAGACTGGAAAAACTACAACATGACACGAAAGAGTTGTACAAGACTGGCTTTGCCGAAAAGCTGGATGTGGATAAGATAGATGTGCAGGCAACCAACCTGAAAACACAAAAACTTAGCATTGTAAACAACATAAACATTGGCTACTTAGGTTTAAAAACCTTGATAGGGATGCCAACTAAAGAGGTGTTGCAATTGACCGATACCCTAAGTGAAGCGCAAATAAAGGACGGCATCCTGCAAGATGCGCCTTATCAATACAGCGACAGAAAGGAATATCAATATGCAATGCTTGGCAAGAAGTTGAATGAATACAATATCAAACGATATAAACTTTCGTACTTGCCAACAGTATCCCTAAGCGGAACTTATGCCAAGCAGGCGTATAGGCATAGTTTCGATTTCTTTCAAAAAGGTGATTGGTATCCTGCATCTTGGGTAGGGTTGAATATCTCGATACCAATATTTGATGGCTTCGCGAAGGATTCTAAAATAAAACAATCCAAGCTTGAACTACAACAAACAGAAAACAACATCGATAACTTGAAACGCACCATTGATAGTGATGTGGAACAAGCTACACTGAACTATAAGACGGCAGTGGCAACCATAGATTTCCAAAAGAAAAATATGGAATTGGCTGAGACGGTTTACAACCAAACCAAGAAGAAGTTTGAGATAGGAACAGGTAGCAATACGGAGATAACGGCTGCACAAACAGATTTGGTTACTGCGCAAACCAACTATATCAATGCCTTGTACAGTGCCATTATTGCCAAGGTTGATTATCAAAAGGCAATAGGGAAACTTTAGCTAGTTATGAATGATGAGTTATGAGTAAAAGAGAGTACCTACCTAATCATTCTATTCATTTCAATCATTCAATCACAATTCATTTTTTTTTATTCAAATCACATCTAATCATAATTAACATGAAACAATTAAGAACAACAATACTGATACTATCAGTAATCATCATGGTGGCCTGCGGTGGAAATAAAACCGGAGATTCTGCCCTTAAAGAAAAGAAAGATCAGTTGGCAAAACTGAAAGACCAACAAACTGCATTGGTTACACAAATTGCAGGGTTGGAAGCTGATATTGCCAAACTTGATCCATCTTCTGTAGTGGCAGAAAAGGCAAAACTGGTGGCTATAGAAACTATTGCACCCCAACCATTCAGTCATTTTATTGATTTGGAAGGAAAGGTTGATGCGGTTAATATCTCTTATGTAACGCCCAAGAATGGTGGCGGACAAGTGAAGGCAATCTTTGTAAAGAAAGGGGATGAAGTAAAGCAAGGTCAATTGTTGCTTCAATTGGATAATACCATTGCTAAACAAAATGTTGCCGCTGGCGAACAAGGTTTAAAAACATTGCGCACCCAGCTAAACTTTGCCAAGACAATGTATGAAAAACAAAAGAGCTTGTGGGCTGAGAACATTGGTACAGAAGTACAGTTGATCAGTGCAAAAAACAATGTTGACAACCTGGAATCACAACTAAAGACAACAGAGGAACAAGTGAAAATCTCTAAGGAGCAACTAAACTTCACCAATGTTTATGCTGATGTAAGTGGTGTTGCAGATGACGTTAATGTACGTGTGGGAGAAGCTTTTATGGGTGTTTTGGGTAATGCGCCACAAATTAAGATTGTAAATGCAAGCGACCTTAAAGTGGTGGTTAACATCCCTGAAAACTACATCAACAAGGTACATGTAGGTAGTAAGATAAAGGTAAATCTTCCCGACATAAAGAAAACTATTGAAGCAACTGTAACCGTGGCAAGCAATCTTATTGATGCCAATAGCAGAAGCTTTTATGTAGAAGCCAAGATTCCTTCTAATAAGGACTTTCATCCTAATCAGATAGCACTTGTAAACATACAGGATTACACAAACGCTAAGGCAATTGCTGTATCTGTAAATACTTTGCAGAATGATGAAAAAGGAAAGTATGTGATGGTGGCTGCACAAGAAGGAGCCAAGTTGGTAGCTAAGAAAAAGCCTGTTACCATTGGTGAACTATATGGTGATAAGCTTGAA
>JANYEU010000434.1 GCA_025362915.1 Chitinophagaceae bacterium
ATTTGCGCGAGAACTATCATATATTCTGTTCTATTGTGGTGTATCCGGTAATACCTAAGGGGCATATCATCTATCGCCTTATACCAACTTCAATTCATACTGATGAAGACATTGAAGAAACACTAAAGGCGTTCAGCGAAACAAAAGAGAAATTGGAAGCGGGTGCGTACAAGGTAGAGTTGATACCAGACATGGCTGATTAAGATATCATCGACTTTTCAACTAAATAAGATAGGCTGTCCAATGTTTGGACAGCCTATCTTATTTATAACAGCATTTTAATGTTAACACATAGGAGCATAGGGAGATAGGAAACATAGCCTTAAAAAATGAAATCAGAAGTCTTAAAGAGATACCACCTAGTGGAATTTCTTTATCTCCTGTCTCCCTTGCTCCTATTATATAGCTTCTTTTCAAAAGATGTTGGTCAATGCTATGAAATAGCATTTTCCTATGTGCCCTTTCTCTTAACTTCTTTTTTAAATTAATACTATCAGACCTATGTGCCTATGCTCCTATGTGTTGAATTTTTTCTCCATAAGACGTTATAAAACAGCCTTTCTGATACGTAACAATTGCTCAAGCAATGGCTCCAATAAATCTAACCGAAGCATGTTTGCCCCATCGCTTTTTGCAACAGCAGGGTTGGGATGTGTTTCTATAAACAACCCATCTGCACCAGTAGCAATAGCAGCTTTTGCAATAGTACCTATCAATTGGGGGTTACCACCAGTAACACCGCTTGTTTGGTTGGGTTGCTGCAAGCTATGTGTACAATCCATAATTACGGGTACGTTTTGTTCTTTCATCCAAGTAATATTACGGTAATCAACCACCAAATCCTGATAGCCGAATGTATTACCACGTTCTGTCAGCATTATTTTGTTGTTACCTGCCTTTTGTATTTTTTCTACCGCAAACTTCATGGATGGTCCACTCAGGAACTGTCCTTTTTTCACATTGACAACCTTACCAGTTTCAGCAGCAGCTACCAATAAATCAGTTTGCCTACACAAAAAAGCGGGTATCTGCAATACGTCTATATACTTTGCAGCAATGTCTGCTTCCTCATGCGCATGGATGTCTGAGGTGGTAGATAATCCGAATGTCTGTCCCACTTTTTTTATCAATTCCAATCCTGTATCATCGCCCAAGCCAGTAAAAGAATTGGCACTTGTACGGTTTGCCTTGCGATAGCTTGCCTTAAATATATAGGGTATTTCCAGTCGTTTACAGATGGTATATATCTTGTCTGCAATTTCCATTACAATCTCCTCACTTTCCACCACGCATGGTCCTGCAATCAGGAAGAAATTATCTGGATTATAAGATTGCGTTTTACATAAATCTGATAAGAAACTAGGTAGCATATTACAATTATTTAGGCTGCTAAACTAGCTATTTTACCACTTGGAACGCCAAGAAAAATACACCAAGAACACAAGGGTTTATCAAATTCTATCTTACTACCGTGTATTCTTTGTGAAAATCTTTGTTTTTTTGGTGATAAATCCTAGGTTATTGAAATAAAAAAGCCCCGCAGCAATGCTACAGGGCTTTATTAATAGTTCAAATAACTTTTGTTTAAAACCTAATACCCACATTAATTCCCAATGCCCTGATACCAGCCCAAGGACCATCTACAATAATCTTTGCAGTTGGTGTTGTTTGGCTTACAGTACCAGACACCTTGAAAGGGGAAGGTTGTATTGAGTTAATGCCTTCTTGTATTGAACTTCTCTCTGTTTGAGAAACTTGAGAATTTGGATGATTTTTATCGGTAGGGGTATAAGTTGCATTTATATCTCCATGAGCAGAGCCATAGTGTGCGCCTATTATCCAAATATCAATGACCACCTTTTTAAATAGTTGGTGTTGTGTACCAATCATCAATCCACCACTCATAGAAGTTATACTACCCTTAAAGTCTGCTTTTCTATTTAAGGTATTGCTAGATGAGTTTGAATACTTGAGGGGAACATATAAATTCATTGAAGAATAGCGTGCATAAGGTGCCAGATAAAAGCCCCTCATCCCACCTAATATATAAAAACGTAATTCGGGTGTGATAGTTAGATTGCCTACTGTGGTATTTTCGTAATCAATATAAGATGAGATGGAAAGGTTTTGTATCTCATTCTTAAAAGGCAAATTTCTACTAGGCATTTTGGATACTCCGAGTGAGAGGGTTAAGTGAGGTGCGATATGCCGTTCGTAAGTCAGACCAAAGTTTCCCAAAGCGTAAGCTGTTAGGTTTGCTTTAATGATGTTGTTGCCTCCTATCAAACTTTGGGCACTAGAGAGAAGCGGAAGAAATAACAGGATGGCAATTGATTTTTTCATTATTTGAGATTTATTCGGTGAATGTACTGATTAAATATCAACCTTTGCTATATCCGCCACAGTTTTACTTTCCAATATAGTCAATGTTGCATCTCTAACTTCTTTTAACACATTACTTAGTCCACAATGTCTTTCATCGCAGTTCTTGCATTTTTGGTAAAAATTAAGGCTCACGCAGGGCAATAAAGCAATAGGACCTTCGATTAGCCTGATTACTTTTGCCAAACGGACATCAGATGGGGGCTGGTTAAAGAAATAACCACCACCTTTTCCTTTTTTGCTATTTAGTATGCCCGCCTTCTTTAATTCCAAAAGAATATTTTCTAAAAACTTAAGTGGGATATTCTTTTTGTCTGCTATTTCTGCTATCAGTACAGGTTCCCCATTATCATTTTGTGCCAAATACATTAATGCCTTAAAAGCATATTGCGTTTTCATTGAAAGCATGTTCCTATAATTTATCCGTGCAAAATAAGCACGACCTACCAAATAAATTCTTTTCCCACAAATAAAATAGACTTTCTGTATAAAAGAGTTTTAAATAGTTATCCTTCTTTTGATCCTATCGCCCATGATTCTCTACAAAAAACATAGTTTATTATATCATACCTATTTATTTAATAAAAGTCTTATCGATACCCATTCCTTGAATACAACTTGTCGATCCTGTAAACTCTTTATTTTGTTAATTGACATAATGCAGGCTGCCAAATTAATCTTAAAGTGATTTTTAGTGTTTGCTCTTCAACGGTTTCAGTTTGCAGGAGGCAGACTACAGCCAAAGGTTTCAAAACTATTCCTTTACAAAACCAACCCCACTTATTTTGCCATCAGTAGTTTGAATACGCAGGTGATATCCCCCTACTGCTAAACCACTTACAGTAAGTGGTGGGTTAGTAGCGTCTTTTAATATTTGTGTTTGTAGAATCCTGCCTAAATTATCTACCAATTGCACAGAAGCAATATGATTACAACTAATAGTTACAGAACTCTTTGCAGGGTTGGGATACACTGATAACTGATTACTGTTTACTGTAAACTGCACAGACACCACTTTGCTGTAAGTAAAACTACCATCTTTATCTACACTTTGTAGCCTGTAGTAGTTGATGACGTTTGCAGGGCTGTTATCTGTAAACTGATACCTATTTGCCCCACTACCTATTGCTTTTACAGTGCCTATATCTGTAAAGGAACTGCCATTAGTACTGCGTTGAATAATGAAATAGCTGGTGTTTAGCTCCCCTATTGTTTGCCATTGCAACTGCACCTGTGCATTCATTGCTTTTGCTTGCAGGTTAATGGCTTTGATAGGCAAAGGAAAAGTTACCAATGTATCACTATATAAAATTAAATGAGTTGCCACAGTATTGGCGGCTACCACCCAATATTTACCCCCATCAGAAATTGTGTAGGTGCTATCCCCCACTTTTGTTGCTACCAATACACTGTCCTTATACCAATAAAAGGTATTATTGGCTAGAGTGCCTCCTACAGAAACCGACAATACATTGCCGTTTTTATAAATCGGAATAGTAGCTTGTGGGGCATAAGCCTGACCTAAACTTACATATCTTACTGAGTTAACAAAGCCTTCTATCCCATCAAATGTGTATTGATTATTATCTAGTTCCACGTCTCTTAGAAAATAGTTTGGATTAGCAAATGAAGGAATATACCCACTCAATTTATTATTACTTAATATTAATCCACTTAGGTAGGGTAAGTTTCCTATTGAGGCTGGAATAGAGCCACTCAATTGATTATTATTTAAAAGCAAATTACTTAACTTAGTTAAGTTTCCTATTGAAGAAGGAATAGAGCCACTTAATTGATTACCCTGAAACCAAATGGTTTTTATACTGGCAATATTTCCTATTGAGGCAGGTATAGAACCACTTAATTGATTAAAATCTAAAGCTATACGGTTTAGATTGGTTAAATTTCCTATTGAAGAAGGTATTGAATCGCTTAACAGATTATAACTTAAATCTAATTCTGTCAGATTGGATAAGTTTCCTAATGAAGCAGGAATAGTACCACTTAATTGATTAATATATAGCTGCAAGTTGGTTAGATTGGATAAGCTTCCTAATGAAGTAGGAATAGCACCGCTCAATTTATTATTGTCTAAATCCAAACTTAATAGGTTAGTTAGTTTTCCTAGTGAAGAAGGAATAGCACTACTTAATTGACAATATCCCATATTTAAATATTGAAGACTGGTTACAGATCCTAAAAAAGTAGGAATAAAAGTAAATAGGTTGCCACTAAAATCTAGATTGGTTAGTTTGGTTAAGTTTACCAATGAAGAAGGAATAGGATCGCTCATTCTATTACCTCCCAAACCTAGGTTTGTCAGGTTGGTTAATTTTCCTATGGAAGAAGGGATAGTATCAGTTAAATAACAGCTACTCAAATCCAGATTTATTAGCTTGGCCAGGTTGCCAATGGAAGAAGGAAGTGAATTTTGTAATGTGTTGTAACTTAAATTCAAATTTGTAAGATTTATTAAGTTTCCTATGGAAGATGGAATAGGTCCAGCTAATTGATTCCCGCCTAAGTTCATATTAGTAAGGCTAGCTAGATTTCCCAATTCAGCCGGAATAGTACCACTTAATGTATTACTTGT
Organism: Chitinophagaceae bacterium; assembly: GCA_025362915.1. Taxonomy (GTDB): domain Bacteria; phylum Bacteroidota; class Bacteroidia; order Chitinophagales; family Chitinophagaceae; genus Parasediminibacterium. The sequence continues at coordinate 4,976 of JANYEU010000434.1, forward strand.
CAAGACCAAACTTGTTAGGTTGGTTAGGTTTCCTAATGATGCAGGAATAGAGCCGTTCAACTGATAATTAAGACTCAAATTCAAATAGCTAAGACTGGATAAGTTTCCTAAAGTATATGGAATTGACCCTTTTAAGCCATTCCCTATTGCACTATCATTTAAGTGTATACTTGTTACCCGTCCTCTACTCACAGTTATACCCCACCAAGTACTTACAGGGGCAGTAGTTAACCAGTTTGTATGAAAATACCAGTTTGCTCCACCTGTACTGTCATACAAATTTACCAAAGCAAGGCTGTCTTGTGTGTTTACTTGTGCTTTGAGGTTCTTTGTACATAAGCAGAAGATAATGGCAAGTATCCCTACTACACACTTTAGTCTTAATAGTTTCATAACTGATAATTGATTGTTTTGAGAATAAATTGTTTTGGCAATGTTAGTTAATAATTTGACAATGCAGAAATCTTCCCATAAGTTGCAACGTTCAGGAAGTTTACAAAGAATGGGGCGGCACTCTCCTTGTCATGCCCTAGGCATTTCACGCCAAATTTGTTAATGGCTAC
>JANYEU010000003.1 GCA_025362915.1 Chitinophagaceae bacterium
CATTCGTGCTGATAAAAAGTGTTTGGTTTATTATTTTTATCTTCTCTGTGTATTTGGCAATCGTTTTTCCCATCACAGTTTCCCACACTTCTTCTATCTGTACAGCACGCACACCATTGCGAAGATTACTTTTGCTAATCATATTCTTCAGTGCATCGCCAATACTATATTCTCCCATTTGGCAAATATAACCAGTGAACGGTTATCAGTTTAGTTCTATCAACTGAAAAGACACATTTATTGCATTCAATTGTTGTTGTAGCCTTGCAGAATGCGTATCAGTAATAAAAACCTGCCCATCATCATTGGTACAAACCCATTGGAGTAAGTTGTGCATACGTTGTTCATCTAGCTTTTCAAATACATCATCCAACAATAAGATTGGCGCAAAGCCCTTTTTTGTTTTTAGTATCTGCCATTCGGCAAGCTTCAATGCAAACAATAAACTCTTCCGTTGCCCTTGTGAGGCATCATTTTTAAAAGCTGTGTCCCCCATTTTTATTTGGAGGTCGTCCTTGTGTATGCCAACGGTTGTCCGTTGCAAAAGCATATCCTTTTGCTTGGATTGTTGCAATAATTGTAGCATTGCACCATTCTGCAAATCACTTTCATACGTTATTGATACGCCATCATCCTTCCCTGCAATGCGGGTATAAAACTGTAATGCCAGCTCTAAAAACACTTGTAAAAACTGTGTACGCTGTTGGTAAATGGCTATTCCTTTTTGGCTAAGCTGTTCATTTATTATCTGTAGTAAGGCGTCGTTTATTGTACCACTCTCCGCCGCTTGTTTCAGTAAGCTATTTCTTTGTTGTAGTATCTTGGTATAATCAATCAAATCCTGTAGGTAATTTCTGTCTATTTGCGAAAGGATGGTGTCTATAAACTTCCGGCGTTCTTCACTACCGCCTATCACCAATGCCACATCGTCTGGCGCAATCATCACACAGGGAAGTTTGCCAATATGTTCACTAAATTTCTTATAGTCATCGCCATTCACACTAAATTCTTTCCTGTTATTTTCCCGAAGGATAGAAATAACCTCTTGCGGTTCATCATTCAATAAAAAATCTCCTTTTAAACGCATACCAAACAACCCATGATGTACATTTTGACTATCACTTCTGGTAAAATAACTTTTGGTAAACCCGAGGTAATAAATGGCATCCAGCAAGGTTGTCTTACCGCTACCATTCAATCCACAAATGCCTATTACCTTTTCTGTAAAATAAAACTCTTGCTGTACATAGTTGCGGAACTGTACCAAAGATATTTGTTGTAAATGAAGCATTGCGGGCAAAGTAAAGGCTTATTGCAAAGTGATTTATGGAACATTGTTATTCTTTATTAGAGGATTAATACGAAGGGGATAGAACCTATTCATTTTTAAAACGTTTAATAGGAAAGTAATACTATATGAGTAAAGTTTATTCCCTCAAAACCATTCAAAACATTCCTGTTTCATTGGATACCGCATGGGATTTTTTTAGTAATCCTGCCAATCTGAAAGAAATAACCCCGCCCGATTTGGGCTTTAAGATTATCAGTAAATACCATGGCAATAAGATGTATCCGGGGCAGATTATAGAATATACGGTGTGTCCATTGATGGGCATACCGATGTATTGGATGACGGAGATAACGCACGTGCAAGACCATCAATATTTTATAGACGAACAACGTTTTGGTCCCTATTCTATGTGGCATCATCAACATCATTTCAAAGCCATAGAAGGCGGTGTGGAAATGACAGATATAGTACATTACAAAGTGCCGCTTAGCTTTTTGGGAGATATTGCCAATGTCATTTTGGTGAAAAGTCAATTAAATAAAATATTTAACCATCGCTTTGTAGCCGTGGAAGCCCGCTTTGGAAAATTTGTTTAAGGCAAAACTTGATAAAACATTAAAAAAAAGTTTTTTACCTATCGCGCTGAAATTCCATGCCTAAAAAAATGTTTTTTGTCTATCGCACAGAGTTTCCAAGCATAAAAAAATGTTTTTATGCCATCGCGCTGAAATTCCATGCATAAAAAAATGTTTTTTGCCTATCGCGCAGAGATTCCGTGCATAAAAAAATGTTTTTATGCCATCGCACTGAAATTCCAGGCTTAAAAAACTTTTTTTAATATTATTTCGTGATAGAACGGGCATCAACAATCTTTTATCATCCATGCCTAAATACATTTATTTATATAAAAGAAATATTACCCAGAAAAATGATTGAAGTGCAGTTTAAATTAGGTATTTAAGGTGTGATGTTTACCAAGCATCATGTATTTTTTGCTTTGCTCAATGGCATCCATTATTTGTTCCAGAATTACTTCTGTAGAATCGTTATAATCTATCACCATTGGTGGTTTGAACCGTACAGTAAGTAAAGAGCCTTTCTTTTTAAAGGTTAATCCTTTCTTGGTGAATGCCCGCCAAAATCCATTGATAACTACAGGTACTACTATTGGTTTATTGCTTTTTATGATGAAGGCGGTACCTTTTCTGCCCGGTGCAAATGGTTTTGTTGTACCCTGCGGAAAGGTTATAACCCAACTGGTATTTAATGCGTCTTCAATCTTTCTTGTATCAGAAGGATCCAATCCACGCCTTACTTCTGTTCCTTCGGAACGCCAAGTTCTTTTCACCGTCAATGCCCCAGCCATTATAAACAAACGGCTAATCCAGCTTCCTCTCATTGTTTCTTCGGCAGCCACATAATACAGATTGGTGACGGGGAAAAGCAGGTAATAAGGCAACCCAAGCCTGTTTTGCTTGCGCCATTTTACGGCACAGAAAATATGGATGAATGTTATTACATCGGCAAAATAAGTCTGGTGATTACTTACAAACAACACGTTGTGCTTGGGTAAATCCTTTATGTTTTCGGTGCCGGTAATTTTTATTTTATTGATTATGGCTAACCCTGGGTAAGTAATGAGTCCTACAACAGTATAAATAAGCGATCTGACTATCCTAAAATGCTTGAGCTTGTCTGTAAAATTCATAAGCGGGTAGCGTTTCCAAAACATGATTCATCTGTGATAAAAAACATATTTTAATAACATGAAAGCGCAAGATAGTGGAATGAAACGAATTAGCCCCCAAAGAGAAATGCAGATTGGTGTATAAAAAATCCTTGTTTTACAAGACGAGATGATTAACACAACCGAGGTTTTACGGCTCATAAAGGTTCTATAAAATAAAAAAGGTTGCAAGTTTTTACGCTTACAACCTTTCATTGGTATGACAAAGCCTACCTGTTTTTATTAATCTCATCCTCTTTACGCACTGGTCTTGGCTGCTCCCTTACCGGAACTGGTGCCGGTCTTGGTCTGGGAGCAGGATTTTGCTGAACAGGATGATTATTGTTATTCCCCCCTTCATTTTCCCTGCCACCTTGTTGGGGATTCCGTATTTCTATCGGAGCCTGTCTAGGTGCAGAAGGTCTTGGTATATTAAGGTTAGGTCTTTGTGGCACATTATTATTGGGGGGGTTATTTGGCTGCACATAAGGTCTATTTATGGGTGCATTCCCACCATTGTTTGTAGGTTGGGTAGGCGTATTAGATTGAGTATTAGGCTGCATATTCGGAGTAGGTATTGGCCTAATGTGATTATTATCATTGTTATAATTATTTCTTGGCCTACCAATAACCTCAGTATTCTGTGGAGGATTAGGCGTTACTCCATGATTGTTATTACCCCCATTATTGTAATTATTGTTATTGTGGTTGTTATAACCTCCGTTATAGTTGTTATTATTATTTATCTGTGGCTGCCCCCTATTAAAACCTCTGTCACCTCCCCAATTGGTGCCATTGGTATTATTATTTTCAGGTCTTCCTTCATAACGTTTATGTTCTATCACCACTGCATCCCTCCTATTTACATCCACCGTAACCGCACCCCTTACATGATTGTATAAGTTAGACCCATGATTTCTATTTATATAAATATCCCTTGGGTTATAATGATTATTGTTTTGGGTAATATAAACTGGTCTATTTACAGTAATCCTTGGCTGATTGATTACAACGTTTCTATTCCTTCCATAATAACCGCCATTGTATCCCCACTCCCTGTATGTAGGATGATAAACCCTAGGGCCAAACCAGCCACGACCATAAGGATTATACTCATAATAACTTCCTCCCAAGCTGTAGCCAGACTCATAACCAATGCTCCAGCCAGACCATGGATTGTATGCCATGCCAAAGCCCCATGTGTAAGGGCGGGCATAATAAACCTGTCTGTACCAAGAATCATAATAGAATCCTGTTCCCCAAACCACCGTTGGTCCATAAGCATAACAGCCTAAATAACCAGGGGTGTAGCCAGAATAAACATAGTCTGGGGTGTAATCATATACATACACATACTTTACGTTGTAGGCTATGTTATCCGCAGGAATATTATCTACATCAGAAGGTCTTTCTGTAGATA
>JANYEU010000006.1 GCA_025362915.1 Chitinophagaceae bacterium
CCTTACCACTTTTGGTAAGGTAAGTAATATAAGCCCAGATGCCAGTGTATGTGGCAACCAAAGAATCTGTCATTATGTAGTTACCGCCTCTTATATACACCGTATCGCCCGCTGCCACCGCAGTTTGTGCCCGCTGAACGGTAAAGAACGGCGCATCAATGGTGCCTGCATTGGTGTTTACACCTGTAGTTGCCACATAATACACTTTTGCCAACACACTAGAGCATGTGGCAATAAGACAACAGACAATTAGAAGAAACTTTTTTTTCATGATGGAGGTTTAGCAATGAAATAAATAAAAACGTGTGAAAGTAAAAGTGGCTGCAACACTGACTGTCATTGACTGTCTTATTGTGTTTTTTGAAAAAAACTGGTGTTTAATAAAAATGTTTAAAGCTCTTTTTATTGATGACCGATTAGACATTCTATTTATCAGGGAACTGTTCCGTTTAGGAATGCCCTAAGAAGCTGTCTAAAACTGATTCCACAAGCGTTGTAAATTACTTTACAGTGCTTGTTTCTTGCCACCAAGCACACCAATAGGCACAAATTATTAGTGTGCTTGGTGCATTTTGTGGCTAAAAAAATAAACTGGTGGTTCAATAAACTAATTTTAGACAGCTTCTTAGAATATAACCCTTTTTATTCCATATTCAAAATGCCCAATCCCTCCTATATGTCAGTACATGAAAGTTGGTCATCGCATACATACCCTCCTATGTTCCACTATACCGAGAACGGTCATCACATACATACCCTCCTATGTTCAACTACACCAATAACAGGCATCGCATACATACCCTCCTATGTTCCACCATACCGAGAACAGGCATCGCATACATACCCTCCTATGTTCCACTATACCGAGAACAGGCATCGCATACATACTCTCCTATGTTCCACTATACCGAGAACGGTCATCGCATACATACCCTCCTATGTTCAACTACACCAATAACGGTCATCACATACATACCCTCCTATGCGTCACCATACGGAGAACGGTCATCGTATACATACTCCCATGACTGATTTTGGAGATTGATTGGCTGTTTCAATGAAAGATTCGCCAATTCTGCATCCCATCCTCCATTTCTCCCTTTAGGGGATAGGGGTTTTAGCACATAAAAAAAGCTACCACAACCCAATGTGATAGCCTAAAATACATTCAACTTAATTCTTACAACCTAAATCTCAACTCATAACTCATCATTCATAACTCATAACTACGTAGAGGCTTACTTGATAAAAATATCATACGATCCCGGTTCGGTGCCGCTAAGGTTCGTGATAACAATATTTGTCCATGTTTTAGGTATTTCAACACCAGAAAAAGGATTCACCAATATGGTATCATTAATATTACCCCCTACAACCAGTATGGAAAGAACAGCCTTTGCCTTACTGGTAAACATTTTACCGGGTATAACGCCAGCTTGGGTAACAACAACCAATGGTCCAATCTTAAAGTTGGTAGCGTTGGTATGACCAGTGGAATGTGGATGATATTTGTCAGAAATGGCTTTTCCAATATCGGCAAGCACCTTATCGGTTTCACCTAGCAATCGTACATTCTTCATGATGGCATTTGTCTTTATCATCAGGTTGTTTTCTGCAACCACTATCAAAACCTCCAGTTTGTCTACCTCACTTTTCAGCCCAGCGTGGCTTTTTTTCAGGCTAGCCACATAAGCAACGTCTGTATTAAATCCTGCAACGGTAACATCCTTAGGCATCGCATTGGCATGTTTGTCAACAACAAGGGTTTTTACTTCATTTATTTCACCAGTTCTAAAGGTAGAAACGCCAATCAACGAAGTTGTCTCAGATTCTGTAATAACCACCGCAGCGGCATCTGTTATTGCTTGTATGGTGGCGGTGGCGGTGTCAATGGTTGCAAAATCGGCAGCAACGATAGGTTTTGTAACGGCAATAGTTTTGCCCATAATTTTAAGTTTTAAAAGTTAATTAATTTTCAACCTAATAAGTAGTTGGCAATTCTGTTGGCGAACATTCAATTTTTAATGTACAACCATAAACCTTAAAACTTACCGTAAAGAGCTTCCTTTTTCTTTTTAGCTTATCTGGTTCAAGAGTAGTCTATTAAATCCACATTCAGCAAAATAATAAATTGTACAACTTTCTAGTCAATCCAATT
>JANYEU010000010.1 GCA_025362915.1 Chitinophagaceae bacterium
AACCGGCAATTCTTGCATTAATATTAATTTGTGTTGCAAGTAAACGAAAATATAGGCATCTTAGTTTCGAATTACTATTATTTTGAGAAAAAACATGCCTTATTCCTAATGGCGACCGCCAAAAACCAACCCAATATAAACATTTAGAAACAGGTTATTTTTTGGATTATCCACCATTACGGCAATTTTCTCCGAATAAAAATCTGCATTGAAGCCAACTTCCAAGGCAGACAATGTTTCCCTGTAACGTCCGTAATCAAACCTTAACGAGCCACGTGCATGCAATCCCGGTACAAAATGTAAAGAAGAAAAACCTTTGCCAAAATCTGAAGCCCCAACAATAATGTTGGGATCTAAAAATGAAGTAGGGTTATCTGAATACTTAATATCTGACAATTCAGTTGATGAGGTTGAATCTAACACCTGAAGATAATACGGTTTAAGTATTCCTAACGAAAATCCTCCACCAACAATTGCAGAAACCGCCACACCATTGTTTGTTCCTTTATTACCAATCAGCAGTTGCCGCCCGAGTCCAAGTTTAAGTTGATAAAAATTATTTTCCTTACCATAAATAAAATCGTTTCCTACAGAAATCACACTATAGCCCGGATAAGTGGTAATAGTTGGTGCCGGTGTCTGTTTTTGTTGGTTATGTTGCTTTTTTTCTCCCAGTTCCAACCACCAAAGATTTGTTCTTTTTATTGTTTTATACTTGCCATGCTCGTAAAAAATACTTTCTCCATCAGTATTTAGCTTGATGCCCAACGCCCATTGCTTCTGATAAACCAATGCGCCCTCTTCTTCTTGGTCAATCAATTTTTTTATATGTTCTCTTTGCTCAAGCGAACGTTGCCTACGCAATGCAGCGGCAGAAACCTTCACATGGCTTGAATCTTTCGTAGCAGAATCATTCTGTGCTATTAAAAAAAAAGGTATAATTATAAGTAAGGTGGCAATGAAATGCTTCACAGTCATATATTTGTTTGTAAATTTATGTAAAAATAGTACAATGACATCAACTGTAATTTATAAAGGAGCGTTAAGAACTGAAATGAAGCACTTACAAAGTGGTTCTATAATAGAAAATGATGCCCCAGTGGATAACCACGGAAAGGGTGAAAGGTTTAGCCCGACTGATATGATGTGTACCGCGTTGGGAAGCTGCATGCTTACAACAATGGGAATTAAAGCCCGATCAATGAACATTGATTTGGTAGGTACTATTGTAGAAATTACCAAGATAATGAAAGCCGAGCCAAGAAGAATCGGTGGTATCAAGGCTTATGTTCATTTTGCAGAAGGAATAAATGCAGATGAACACCAACGTGAGATATTGGAACGTACTGCACGTACTTGTCCTGTGGAGAGAAGCCTTCATCCGGATATGGAATTGGATTTTCAATTCACTTGGGCATAGTCTAATCCTTTTTTAAACGAATTCTATAACAGAAGACATGATTTTATCCGACACCCGCATCTTGGAAGAAATAGCAATTGGTTCTATTAAGATAGAACCTTATCTACGGGATTGCTTAGGAAGTAATAGCTATGATGTTCATTTGGGAAAATGGTTGGCTACCTATGATTCCTTAGAACTGGATGCAAAAAAGCACAATACAATTACTTATTTCGAGATACCGGAAGAAGGTTTTGTCCTTCTTCCCACTGCTTTTTACTTGGGTGTTACCGAAGAATACACAGAAAGTCACGCACACGTGCCATTTTTGGAAGGAAAATCGAGTACAGGCCGTTTAGGTATTGATATTCACGCAACTGCTGGCAAAGGAGATGTTGGCTTCTGCGGAAACTGGACATTGGAAATCTCTTGTAAGCAACCCGTACGTATTTATGCCGGTATGCCTATAGGGCAACTTATTTATTTCCCGGTAGATGGTGAGATTGAAGAAAAATACAACCAAAAAAAGAATGCTAAATACAGTGGGCAGCCGAATAAACCCATTGAAAGCATGATGTGGAAAAACAAATTTTAATAAAAACGGGATTTGGTAGTCGTTAATCATAAGTGAATGGTTACAAACTTACTATTAACGACTACCGAATCCCGTTTCCCATATCTAGTAATTAACTGTTGCCGAAAATCTACCGTCTTGTACACCCAATGCATCTGCCGCTGCTGTATTTATCCTCATTAGTAGCCCAATATCCTCTTTTATGTTGGGTAATGGTCCCTTTACCTGCGCACAAACGCATTTATTATTACAAGTGATACGTACTATCGTCCCTTGGTTTATGTCGTTTATCAATACGTAAAACTTTTTATCGTCCCAGCCACTTTTCGATTTAAAAGTAGCCGCATCACCTCCCATAGTGTTTTTAGAAATGTTCTTTCTATTAAAATACCCCGCGTAATACCCTTCATCTTGGGCATATTTAGCATATTTCGGTATGGGTTGGGGCTCAATATTGACAGTAATTTCTTTGGGCAATGATTTTTGAGCGGTCATTGAATCTTTTATAGCTTGTTGCATCACTGCTTTTCTGGCATTTATCGCAATAGCAGAATCTGGTTTTGCCACAATGGTGGAATCTATAACAGCCGTTACCTTATCCGTATTCCTTGATACAAAATGTGGAGTGTGATTTACTTTAATAGGAGGGGGAATACTATTTATTAACTCAAAAGTATCTTTTTTTTCAATCCGTACTGGGCTTTTAGTTGCTTCTTGTCCTACAATCAAAACCTGCCCAGGCTTTACTATATCATTTTTCATCCCGTTCCATTGCATCAATTGTGCTTCGGTTATTTTATAGGTCTTACTTATCCTATAAAGATTGTCGCCCTTAGATACTGTATATTTAATAGGATGTGTTTCTTTAATAATTGCCGCCGTAGGTGCTTCCTGTTGCTTGATAATGGTTGTAGGCTTTACAGGTATTCCCAGGTTTTCATCTATTGTAGGAGCAGCCACTACTATTGGCATCTTACTTTCCGCACCCGGAAGTTTTATACTCGCACCTACCTTCAATATACTATTGCCATTCATCCCATTCAGCCGCATAATATCACCAACCGTAGTTTTATTGGCTCTAGCAATGCCCGATAACGTCTCGCCTGCCTTAATAATATGTACTGGCGTACCACTTTCCACTTCCTGAACCACAGGAGGTGGGGCAATAACAATCTGTTGTTTCACCACTTGCTTTATTGGTGCTTTTACTGCAGGTGTTTCTACTTTTTCCGTAGCCACAATTGGTTCGGTAGGCTTAATGGAATTGCTTGGTGTCTTAACATTTTCCCCTATTTTCAAAATACTTTTTCCATTCATGCCATTCAATCGCATAATGTCGCCTACAGTTGTTTTATTGGCTTTTGCAATGCCAGATAAGGTCTCGCCAGCCTTTATTTCGTGCAATGAATAGTCTATTGTTTGCTCTTGAATGTTACTGGAAGCAACAATAGCTGTTGAAATGACCCTAGGTTTCTCTGGCGACGGCAATGCTTTATTGGTTATAGTAACAGTGGGCGCATTTTCTTTATCCGTTGGCACAGGTACAGTAATATGTTTCACAGTATTTGTTACAGGCGTATCAATAGTTATGGCAGTATTGGTTTCAGGCATGATTCCCTTAGCCGTTTTTTGCAATGTATTATCCTTTGTTTCCTCTGGAATGGCGTTAGAAACAACAGTTGGGGTAGAAACCGCCACAGGTTTTGCAGGCGGAGCCAAAGGTGTATTGGTTTCTGCAACTATTGGTGCAGTTGCTTTCGTCTTTGGCACAGATACGGCAACATGTTTTGCAGGAATGGCAACAGGAGTATCTATAACAGTGGCAGTATTTGTTTTGGGCGTAGTTATTTTAGCGGAAGATTCCACAAATGGAATCTTAATATTCTTCCCAACACGCAAAACGCTCTTGGCAGTCATGTTGTTCAACTTTTTTAGGATGCTTACTGTCGTTTTATTGTCCGCTGCTATCTGCTCCACGGTTTCTCCCGCCTTGATTGTGTGTAAAAAGTAACTGATTCTTTGTGCTATCGAATAAAATGAAAAAAATAATAGGCAAGTGAACAATAAAAGTGCCTTAGAAAACCATATTTTAACCATGTGAAAGTAATATTTGAATAGTAAAATTAATCTTTTAAGATTCTCCAAGCTTGTGGATAGTAATTATTCATTCGATTGGGTAAAACTTTTGCCCATCCCAAGGGCAATCCACAATGTTTCACCAAATTCCAGCCAAGAGTCGACTCAATAAACAGGTCTTGCCGCCGCAAATACTGCAAGGCTTGCTGTTCATCAAGTTCCAATGCAGTAAACCCAGACAGATTTAGGTGGCTCATCGCCAATTCGTGGTGTGGTATCACATCCTTCCCCTTTATAGTACCCACTTCTATCCCTGCTTTCTTTATATATAATAGCTTAGCCAATGCTTGCAACGAAGAAAACCATTCTTCCGCAATTATTTTGATGGAATCACCTTGTTTAAAGTACGAATAACTGCCATCCAAAGGTAAAAAAGACTTGATAGTTTCTTGTTCTATCTTACTGATTGCCATTAATTTAGTTTCACTATAAAATCCTTCCATTCCTCCATCCTTTTTACTGAACGCGGCAATAAAGAAACCTTCTCCTTTAGTCAGGTAAGGATAAAATCGGTATCCATAAGCCCCTTTGTGTTCCGATTCTGTTTCTACTATTCCCCAATTATCCGCAAGTTTTAGTGGCAGGCTCCACAGTTCCTCACTTTCCATCACCCTATCCAGCACATCCTCATCTTCTTCGCGGCTATAACTACAGGTACTGTAAACAAGCTTGCCGCCTTGCTTCAAACAAGGCAGTATATCCATCAAAATACGCTCTTGCCGTTGGCTACAAAGGCGCACATTGTTCTCACTCCACTCAGTTATGGCATCATTATCCTTCCTGAACAGCCCACTACCGCTACAAGGCGCATCAATCACAATCACATCAAAATAATTCACCAACAAACTAAAGTGCGATGGGTCACTATTGGTTACAACCACATTGGCACTGCCCCATTTGGTGATGTTTTCTACCAATATACTGGCGCGCGCTTTTATCACTTCATTACTTACCACCAATCCATCGGCAAAATAACTTGCCAGCAAAGTACTTTTTCCTCCCGGTGCGGCACATAAGTCCAAAACTTTCAATCCCGAAGTATTATCGCCCACCGTTTGCCTCAATACCTCCCATAAAAACATACTACTTGCCTCCTGTACATAATATCCGCCAGCATGAAAGAGGGGATCCAACGTAAAAGAGGGTCTTTTGGGTAAATAATAGGCATCCTTACACCAAGCAACAGGTTCATTGGTGGTTCTTTCCACTTTTTTGGCAGGATTAATTCTAATAGACACAACCTGCTCCCCCGAAAGGTGGATGGCTTCAAAAGCGGTTTGTTCAAACCCTTTTATTCCCTGCAAAGATTCAATAAATAACGCTGGTAACACGGGGCGAAGATAAGTATTGGCAACTTCCAAACACGACTATGTAAAAAAGGTCTTGTTATGTACAAAACCAGCCGTGCATTGAGGTTTTATAGTGCCATTAAACAAAATATATTGCTAGCACCTCATCTAATACTGCCATTTTTTAATCCCTTAAACATGAATATGTGTTTTTAATAAATCAATAAATACCTATACATCCTATAATTCAATACAGCTTATCAACATTTTTATTAAAGACATTTTTCATAAATAGATTTACCACTAAATTTGTAACCATTGTATAAGGTTAAACAATATGGTTATGAAAGAATATATCACATTATCTGAGGCTTCTGAGTTAATTGGCAAGAGTAAGGAAACATTACGGAGATGGGATAGGGAAGGGAAGCTGAATGCAGTACGCGAACCCATGAGTAACTACAGGGTTTACAGAAAAGCAGATGTTGAAACCTTATTTTCAAGTTTTTTTAGGAAAGAAGACGAAATAAATGCCACAGCAACAAACTTTGTAGAGTCAAATAATGAATATTCTGTACTAGAACTCTTTGCTGGCGCAGGAGGATTGGCTGTAGGGATGGA
>JANYEU010000080.1 GCA_025362915.1 Chitinophagaceae bacterium
GATTGTGGCATCGCTAATTATAGTTTACAGGAAACTCAATAAAATCAAGAGTTATAAGATGGCAAGACTGCAATTTGAGATGGAACTTAACGACGAAATGATTAAAGTACTTGTTAGACTATGTGGGGGCGACCCCGACAAGGCTACGTCACTATGGAAAAAAACATAAAAAAGTAAGCGAATTTAAAAAGTTTGTATCTTATACAAGGTTTCGAACACTAGTGGTGTTTCACGTGTGGGTTCGCAACAATAAAAGATCGTGTATAAGTAGCGTTTAAAAAAGGGTAAACTATCTTAGCGAATCCACACGTGAAACACTTGCGGTAGCAGCGAAGATGATAGCGAATAAAGAAAGGTGTTAATGCCTCCAACCGTTTGAAAGAAAATAATTGACAAATAAACAAATTATGAATGCACAGAAATTTGCAAAGGAATGGATAGCAGCGTGGAATGCGCATGATATGGAAGAAATTCTACGGCATTATGCTGATACTATAGAAATACAACACCCATGATAAAACTGGCAGGTGGAATGGAAAGCGGATCGCTAAAAGGAAAGGAAAGCGTGCGGAAATATTGGGAAAAGGCTTTGGAAAAATACCCGACCTGCACTTTGAACTGTATGAAGTTACAACGGGTGTTATCTCAATTGCCTTGTTTTATGAATCGGTGATGAATAAAAAAGCCATTGAAGTAATGTTTTTTGATGAAGAAGGAAAAGTAAATAGAATGTTTGCATTTTATACCGATTAACTGACCTTATATATATTTATCAACATCCTAACAAAGCCTTTTTGTACAACATAGGCACAATAGACACATAGAAAAAGAAAAAGAAGGTAAAAAAACGTTGCATTTTAAGAACACATAGACGCGAGTATAAAAAAGTGAAACTTTTTTTCTATGTGTTCGTATGTAAACTAATAGCAAATACTATGTGCCTACTGTGTCTATGTGGTAAATTTTATTAAATTTGAATTAACTGCGTAACAGTGATTAAAGCAAGTAACACCATAAGATATGACAAACGACTATTTGGAAAGTGCGAAGAAACAGTTTAAATACTATAAGGCACTGGGTGATAGAACCTTTTTGCAACTGGAAGATGAAAAGCTATTTTGGCAGTACAACAGTGATAGTAACAGCATTGCTACCATTGTAAAACAGCTTTGGGGAAACATCCTATCGAGATGGACAGATTTTTTAACAACAGATGGAGAAAAGGAATGGAGAAATAGGGACGCTGAATTTGAAATGAACTGACAACCCGAAAAGAACTGATAGACAAATGGGTAGAAGGCTGGGCATGTTTATTTGAGGCATTGAACGCCTTGAAACCCGACGACCTTGAAAAAATAATATACATCCGCAACCAAGGGCACAGCATAGCAGAAGCAATTAATAGGCAATTGGCACATTACCCTTATCATGTGGGGCAGATTGTGTTTATAGGAAAAATGGTTAGTACAAATAATTGGACTTCCTTATCCATCCCCAAAGGAAACTCTACTGCCTATAATGCAGATAAATTTGCAAAGCCTAAACAAAAGGGTCATTTTACGGATGAATATTTGGGTAAGAATAAATACCGGTAGTAGAGGCAACTGGCGCAGTGTCTCCTGACCTGTGCCTTCGCATTGCTTGGTTTGCGTAATACCATAAGGAAAGATTAAATAACAGTTATGCACAGAGGTCATGCACCAGAACGTAGATTGATCACTGGCTCAAGTATTATACCAGTGAAAACAATTTATAACTGGAATATAAGGGAAGCATTCCACCTAAGACGGATAATAATTTGTCTATACAAGTTTACCTCTACCACCTTGGAATAACATTTGCTTTAATTCTCTTTCCACCTTATAAAAGCAATAAAAAAACAACATGAAATGGATTCGAATAACAACTAATGAGCAAATTGAAAACCTTAAAATTGGCGATAGGGTCATTAAATATAAAACCAATATAATTGGTAATGGCGGCGAACAAGAAACGGTTGAGATTGATGATGAAAATACCACGTTTGAAGTTTCTTCCATTAAGAAGATAGAATTGAAAAGGTATTTTTTAAAGCCGGAAAACTATACCGTTCCTATAGAGGCCGACTCCGTAAATAACTTTCTGAGTGCTAATACAACATTGGAACAAGGATACTGGTATACAGCAACCCATTAGCTTTTGCCACCTGCCAATAAAACCTATCGGCTGGGTGGGGGCTTATCGCTCGTCAAAATAAACCTATCACACGGACTCGCTGCTACTGTAAGTGTCCTCATGTATTGTTTTGCTACAAATTGCCATCAGACAGATCCGCACTTTGTTGCACACATTATGGTAACTTCCTTTAAGTACCTTAGCGGCCATTTTTAATGGCTAAATATGTAGGTAATGATGAACATAAAGGAAATTAGTGAGAAAATTATGAAAGGCGACTTTAGCAGCCTGCTTAGTTTTGGTAACGGTAATAAGAAAGTACATCCCACAGAAGTGGCACAAATGCTTGGTTCGGTACCAATAGACACCGCTTTGCATGCGTTTGATTCTTTAGCAGCTACAACACAAACACAAGTATTTCCTTATCTGGATTTTGTTATACAAAAGCAAATCATTCACGAGGCAACAAAGACAAGCGGGACATTTATTTTAAACGAATTGAGTTCGGATGATCGTATTGCTTTTTATTCTGCTTTAAAAGGGGTGGAACGTTCTGCCTTTTTGGAGTTATTGAATGAAAAAAATAAGGATGGGGTTCAGGATATATTGGGTTATCCAGACAATAGCGTGGCAAGACTTATAAACACTGAGTTTGCAACCATCAGTATGGAGATTACCATTGCAGAAGCCATTGAGCATCTCCGAAAAAACCATAAGGACACAGAAACTGCCAACGTAATCTATGTATTAGACCAGGATGGCAAACTGATTGATGACATACCCATTAGAAGATTGGTACTTAACGCCCCCGCAAAGAAGGTGGCAGACATATTGGATGGCACTTGTGTAAGCCTGAAAATGACGGATACAAAAGATGATGCAGTGGCAAAATTTAAAGCATACGACAGGGTGGTTTTGCCTGTAATAAACACGGATAATGTATTGCTGGGTGTGCTAACTGTAGATGATGTGCTGGATGCGGCAGAACAACGATACACAAAGGAAATGCAGAACTTTGGTGGTGTGGAAGGTTTGGATTATCCGTATGTGAAAACAACCTTTTTTGCACTGATAAAAAAGAGGGCTACATGGCTGATTGTACTTTTTATTGGCGAAATGTTTACGGCAACGGCAATGGGCTATTTTGATGCAGAGATTTCGAAGGCAGTTGTGCTGGCATTATTTGTTCCATTAATTATTTCTAGCGGGGGTAATAGTGGATCGCAAGCGGCAACATTGGTCATCCGTGCCATGTCTTTAAAAGAATTGGGCATAAAAGATTGGTGGTTTGTAATGCGCAGGGAAATATTATCTGGGCTTACTTTGGGGGTTATTCTAGGGGCAATAGGTTTTATACGGATTGCCATTTGGCAGAGTCTTCATTTATATAACTACGGAATACATTGGTTTTTGTTGGCACTAACCATTTTCTTTTCACTGATTGGCATTGTGATGTGGGGAACATTAAGTGGATCTATGATACCGATAGTATTAAAGAAGCTAAAGATAGATCCTGCCACTTCATCAGCACCATTGGTAGCTACATTGGTAGATGTTACAGGGTTGGTTATCTATTTCTCCATTGCCGCCATTATTTTAAAAGGCACTATCTTATAAGAAGCTGTTTTGGTTATTTATTGATAATCTATATATGCAAGAATGAATGCTAAATAAAGAACAGCAATCTAGTTAATGAAGGTATTTATATTGCTAATTTAGAAACACTAACAGTGTTAAATGACCATTGATTTGGTCGCTATAAGCAATAAATTAAAATAATGGTACTTCAAGATAAACTGTACTAATAATCAATCTGGTTATGCCAATATTCGCCTTGTTTTCAAAACGTCATTGCTTACTGTTAACTGTTTCCTGCTCTCTGATAACCGATAACTTTATCTTTACCGAATGAGTAAGGTGAAAACGGCTTTCTTCTGTAGCAATTGTGGCTACGAAAGTGTGAAATGGGTAGGCAAATGCCCTGCATGTAATGAATGGAATACCCTGATAGAAGAGGTGCTGGATAAAGGCACTAAAGAACAGGCATGGACAGGGGTTACAGGTACAAAAGGAGGGAGAAAGGCGAACAAAGCCATTGCCCTGGAAGACGTAACTGCTCTGGAAGAAGTACGTATGGTAACAAAGGATGCGGAACTTAACAGGGTTTTGGGAGGGGGCATCGTACCTGGTAGCATAGTATTGGTAGGAGGGGAGCCCGGCATAGGTAAGAGTACCTTGTTCTTGCAACATGGGCTGATGATGACAGAGACGAGGGTGCTTTACATTAGCGGGGAGGAAAGTGAGCAGCAAATAAAGATGCGTGCAGACAGGTTGAAGGTGGCGAACAAGAATTTTTATTTATTGACTGAAACATCTGTGCAGGCCATCTTTGAAGAGATAAAAAAGCTGCAACCGCAACTGGTGATAGTCGATTCCATCCAAACAATACAGTCTAATTTAATAGATTCCTCCGCAGGAAGCATCAGTCAGATAAGGGAATGTGCAGCGGAATTCCAGCGGTTTGCCAAGGAGACAAATACACCTGTATTCCTGATTGGACATATCACCAAAGACGGCAACATAGCAGGGCCTAAGATATTGGAACACATGGTGGATACGGTGTTGCAATTTGAAGGAGACCGCCACTATGCCTATCGAATCCTTCGTACCCTGAAGAACAGGTTTGGAAGTACGTCTGAACTCGGCATATATGAAATGACAGGCGATGGAATGCGTGTAGTGTCTAATCCTTCCGAAATATTAATCACACAGCGCGAAGAACAACTAAGTGGAAGTGCCATAGCTGCATCCTTGGAAGGGATGAGACCCTTGTTGATTGAAGTACAGGCATTGGTAACCCAAAGCGTTTATGGCACACCACAAAGAACTGTGAGTGGATTTGATTTAAGGAGGTTACAGCTATTGCTTGCTGTACTGGAAAAAAGGGGAGGCTTCTTGTTTGGGACAAAAGATGTGTTTGTAAACATAGCCGGAGGACTAAAAGTAGAAGATCCTTCTATAGATTTGGCGGTAATCTGTGCCTTGTTGAGTAGTTACGAGGATGTGCCACTACCAGCACATATTTGTTTTGCAGGAGAAGTGGGATTGAATGGGGAGATAAGGGCAGTAAACCGGATAGAACAACGGATAGCCGAAGCAGAAAAGCTAGGTTTTGAAAAGATAATAGTAAGCAAGTACAACAAGAAGAGCTTCGATCCTAAAGCGTTCAAGATTCAGGTGGTAGCAGCAGGACAGGTGCATGAAGTTTATCAGTTGTTGTTTTAAGAAAAGTTGCCACAAAGACGCAAAGACAGGAAGAACCCCAAAGGGTTTTAAACTTAAAACAAATCTTTTTCTATGACCCTTTAGATGGGGGTTCAATTATCATTATGTTCAAATCTTGGCTTTCCGCTTTCATTCACCTCATCTATCCACACAACTGCGAAGGCTGCGGTACTGATATAGTAAATGACAAGAGTTTTTTGTGTACAAAGTGCCTTTATCAACTGCCAAAAACCGGATTTATTGCTAATGGCAATAACCCAATTGAGAAAAAACTGTATGGAAGAATAAAGATAGAGCATGCAGGAGCGGGGTTTTATTTCTCCAAAGATGGATTGTTGCAACATCTGGTAACGCAATTGAAGTATAAAAACAACAAAGAGATGGGGCTTTATCTAGGGAGGTTGCTAGGACATCAATTGCAGGCTACCCATAGATTTGATGGCGTTGAAGTATTGATTCCGTTGCCCTTAAATGATAAAAAACTAAGTAAACGAGGTTATAACCAAGCAGAACTTATATGCAAAGGCATTGCATCGGTGTGGAATAAGCCAATCATCACAGACTCAGTAATACGATTGATTGATACCGCCACACAAACCAATAAATCATTAACCGACCGTTGGGATAATATGGAAGGCGCATTCGCCATTGCTGATACTAGCAAAGTAGAAGGCAAACACGTTGCCTTGATAGATGATATTATTACTACTTGTGCATCCATAGAATCCTGTGGGCAGGAACTATTAAAGATAAAAGGAGTAAAACTATCTGTGGTAAGTGTAGGTTTTACAACATAGTGGTTAGTTATCAGTGGTTAGAGTTTTAAATAATCACTGACAACTAACAACTATGTTCTACCATCTTGCTATCAACTTCACATTCAACAACCGTGGTGTAAGTGAATTAGGTATGGCGAAAGTGCTATTGTTATAGTCTTTTATCAATAAATAACTGATGGTATTGGCATGGTCTATCACATTGAATACTTCCAAGGTAGCCCAGATACTTTGAAAGTTTCTGAAAGGGGAATGACTCCTTAATTTGTCTTTTTGACCATCAACCAGCAAAGCACTAAAGCCCATATCCACACGCAGGTAACTAGGTATTGTCAATGCATCGCGATACTTTACACTACCTGGAATATTGTATGGCAGGTTACTTCCATATAGTGTACTCAAATAGAATTTTAGGTTTTTGTTATTGCTCATATAATCCTGAAAGAACATGCCAAAGGTTAGTGTTTTATCGGACGGTCTTCTTATCCAACCTACCTCTTTTTTAATTGTATGGTCAACCACTTTGTCTCCACTAGTAGAAGATATTATTTGCCCTTCTGCATTATAGGCCTGGTTATAATAGAAATTATCAATCTTCTCCTTCGTTTGCATGATACCAAAACTCAACCAGCTTTCTGCATCTTTTACAAGCTCCGTATAAAGCCTATTTTCTATGCCTAGCGCATACGCTTTGGCAGAGTTTTTTCCAAAATATTGTAAGCGAACATCGTTAATATCATAAGGAACCACATCCCACATCTGTTTATAATAGGCTTCGGATGTAAACCTGGCCGGACGCTTGAATAACTTAAAGTTTTCATCAAAACCACCTGTAACCTGCCAACTCTTCTGTGACAAAAGATCCTTATTAAGCGTGCCGTCTGTTCTGCGCATCTCCCTATAAAAAGGCGGCTGTTGGTATAGTCCTGCTGATATTTTATAAATAATATCCCGCTTACCATTCTTTGGTTTTAAGGATAGTCCCGCCCTCGGAGAAACCAAAA
The DNA here is from genome assembly GCA_025362915.1 of Chitinophagaceae bacterium. GTDB lineage: Bacteria > Bacteroidota > Bacteroidia > Chitinophagales > Chitinophagaceae > Parasediminibacterium. Next base: position 7,220 of record JANYEU010000080.1, read on the forward strand.
ATTCATGATTGAGTGTGTTATAATTGTAACGCACACCCACTTGCATCACCACGTCCCTATTATCTTTAAAGTGGATATTATCTTGCAAATAACCACTAAAACGGGTAATACTAAAGTTGTCCTTGCTTTTTAAAACTGATGAAAGATTCAGCACTTGCGGATTATATGGAATTATATAACCAATACTGTCATTCAGTTGCCACTCATTTATTTTATCTTTTACCTGCTGTTGCTCTATTGTGTTTCCCCATTGAATAAAGTTTTTACCCAAATCAAGCGTTCCCTTATGGCTAGCATTCAATATTTGAATAATCAATTTATCTCTGCTAAAGTTTTGATACGCCCCCGCCCCAAGCGGATTAACAATAAGTCCATAAGTGGAGCTTCCTTGGGTCTTATCCCTATCACCAAATAAATAAACGCCCGTAATATCTTCGTTTTGCTGTTCATTATCTGTAAAACTACTCAACATCCATTTTAGTTTCAGCTTCTTGTTTACCTTTTGTGTGGCAGATAATCCAATGAAATTTGTATTGTATTTATCCCTTTCCTGACCAGAGAAATTGATATTAACCCCAACATCCTGAGAATAAAGAGAAGTATAAACAGAAGCGGTTAATTGGCTAGACTGAGGAAAGAAAGTAAACTTGGTGGTAGAAATATTGGCAAGCATTTCTAGCTGCCATTTGTCGGTTGCCTGCCATGTAATCAATGTTTGTAAATCGGAAGAAGAAGGTACATAATTACCTTGTGTTTCCTGACTGCTCAATAAGTTTCTGTTGGTACGGTTTCTTGCCCCAAACAGGTAGGTCACCTTGCCTTTATTGGCGGTGCCTTCCAGGTGCAATCCCTGTTCAAGCAAACCTGTATAGGCAGAGCCACCAAATTTGGTTGGTTTACGATACGTTATATCCAATGCACTACTTAGCTTATCGCCATACTTGGCTTGGAAACCACCGGTATAAAACTTTACGCCACCAGTCATGTCTGGGTTTATAAAACTCAATCCCTCCTGTTGACCACTACTTGCCAAAAATGGTTTAAATATCTCAAAATCATTTACATAAATAAGGTTCTCATCATAATTTCCGCCCCGTACATTATATTGGGACGTCAGTTCATTATTACTTCCCACAGCAATTTTTATAAGGCTTTCTATCCCACTGATTGGGGACGGGTTCAGTATGGCGGTTGAGGCATCTATTGATACAGCACCTGCCTCTCTACGGTGGCGTTGGTCTATTAGGTTTACATCTTGAAGTTGGGTAATGGTTGGCATTAATCTTATCAGTACTTTCTCCTCTTTTGAGGCACTTATAAGATAACTTTTTTGAACGGTAGCCCTTCCTATCGAAGAATAAATAAGTGCAAAAGGTTTGTTGGGCGTTACAGTCATCTTGAATGTGCCATCTTCTTTTGTGGTGGTGCTTTTTTGTTTGCCAAGCATCTGAATGGTAACCCCTTGCAATGGAGCATCGTTTTCATCAACCACCTTTCCAGATGTATAGGCATGCAATTGCGCCACACCAAATAAGGGTAAACAACAAATTAGAAAAAGTATTTTGACTAAACGCATCCATTAAAAATTAAGGGACGAATATAGCTAAGGAAGTTATTAGTTGTGAATTGACGGAAGGAGGTCTTTATTAAATAAAACTATAACTAACCAATACTTCTTAGTATTTATGAACTTTAGTTCTCTTTTTGATTGCTGTATTTCTTCTTTAAGTTAATAATATCTTTTAACCTAAGTTCGATTATAAAAAGCATGACAACTGCAAAGATTGTTCAGTCTCAAATTTGATAGAGGGCTTTTTAGGGAAGAAGCTATAGGCGATTAGTGCCGCTATCGTATTTGTAATAAAGTTTCCAAAAGAGCGGTGCCTTGAATGCTCAACCTGACACATGTTTTTCAACTCATCGTTGATGGTTTCTATGATTGACCTTTTGTGGAGCATTATTTTATCTTTCAATTCCATCAGGCAGTTCTTCATCTTCTTTTTGATGGTTGTGACCAAGTGCAAGCCATCAATAAACAGCATTTCAGTAAGTTCCTTGGATATATAGCCCTTATCCGCATAGAGTTTGCCAGTAATGGCTTGTATGAACCTTTCGTTCCTAAGCGGTTCCCTGTCATCGACATTGGCTTGGGTAATGACAAAATTGAGCAGCTCCCCCTTGTCATTGACAATCAAATGCAGCTTGAAGCCGTAAAAATAGCCCATTGTCGATTTGCCGACCGTGGCAATGTCCTTGAATACCTTGTTGCGTTTCACCCGCTTGTTATTGCAAACCCTTATTGAAGTAGAATCAATGAAAGAAATACCTGTGCATTGCCCTAAACAGCAAGTTTTTAACATGAGGGTCATTGGCAGCACAGCCCCCTGCATAAGCTCGGTAAAACGGTTGTAAGAAACAGTATGTGGGAACTCTGCCCACATGTGTTTTTGTACATAGAACAAATAAAAATGTTTCATGTTCCTAAAGTTGCCTGAATGGAACAGTATCATCATGGTAATCACTTCACTATCCGACAGGACAGGTTTCTTTTTAGGCGGGTTGCCTATCATGTATCTTTCAACGGTAGTTTTGAAACTTTTACAAAACTCGTCTGTCAAATAGAAAATCTCCGTAACTTATCTGAGGTAATATTCATGTTATCTAGTTACAATAGTTCGGTAATATTTTTAAGAGATAAATTCTGAAATACAATAAATAAATGAAAAGGGACATTTATTATGTGTGAATACAACAAGTCCCTTTTCGGAAGCATTGCGCTTCGTACGCA
>JANYEU010000091.1 GCA_025362915.1 Chitinophagaceae bacterium
AAAATTGGGGAAGGAACAGTGGTGATGCCCAACACTTTTATAGGGAATCATGTGCAGATAGGAAAGGATTGTATCATCTATCCAAACGTAACGATACTGGATCATTGTATTATTGGCAATAATGTGGTGATACAATCCGGAACTGTAATAGGGGGAAATGCCTTTTATTATAACACGAAAAAGAACCGGGAAGTATGGTTTAAACGGATGAATAGTTGCGGCAATGTGGTGATAGAAGACAATGTGGAGATAGGTTGCAACTGCACCATTGATAGGGGCGTGAGTGCGGAAACTGTTATTGGCAAAGGAAGTATTTTGGATAACCTGATACAGATAGGGCATGATGTGGTGATTGGTAAAAACTGTTTGATAGCCTCTCAAGTGGGTATTGCCGGGGCTACAACACTGGAAGACGGGGTAACCATTTGGGGACAAGCGGGTATCAATAAAACATTGACCATTGGTAAAGGGGCGGTGATACTTGGACAATCGGGTGTGGCTAAATCTATTGAAGGAAATAAGGTTTACTGGGGTACGCCTGTAATAGATGCAAGGGAAAAACAAAAGGAAGCAGTGTGGATGAGGCGTTTGCCAGAGTTGTGGAAGAAGGTGATGGAGTAGTTTTTAGATATGAGATAGTAGATTTGAGTTTGTATAAACTCAAATCTACTATCTAAAAAATTAGTTCTTATTTAAAATAAATACAAAAGGCTTTATCCTTCTTTCGCGGGTGATTTTATGTATCTGGTAGGGCTTGGTGAAAATTTTGTATCTATTTACATCAATGATTTCGTTTACGATGCAAAAATGATGAAGACTTTCTACCCTGTAGAGTAATTCATTCAGAAACTTTAATTCAAGTTTCATGGCGACAGAATCAGGCTTTTCATATTTTGTCAGCAAAAGCAAATCGCGGTTACCTGTGTTCATAACAAATGGGGTACAATTTTAAACAATATATTTTTACGTGTTTGGCTTTCTAACAGGACACATACATTGTTTGTCGTGGGCTTTTGAAAAAATACTGCAAGAGCCAAAAACAACCGATATAAGTAACAATAAAACAACAACCCGGTTCGAATAACTATTCATAATATAAATCTTTTTTGCTGAAATTAAATACAACTACCTAATATTACGTGGGCTTAAATGAGGCTATGCAAAATATTAACAGAAAAAAAGTACTTATATCTCCTTTGGATTGGGGCTTGGGGCATACCACCAGGTGCATATCAATCGTCAGAATATTGTTAGACAACGAGGTGTCGGTTATCGTTGCATGTAATACCGAACAAAAAGTACTACTACAACAAGAGTTTAACAATATTGAATTTATATACCTGAATGGTTATAACATTACCTATCCAAAAAACCATAAATTGTTTCCTTTAAAGCTGTCATTTCAATTGCCTAAAATACTTTTAAGTATCATAAAAGAACATAGATGGTTGCAAAAAACAATAGATAAACACAGCATTGATGTAGTGATAAGCGATAACCGCTACGGACTTTATTACAGCAAAGCGCCTTGTGTTTTTATCACACATCAATTGACCATTAAAGCGCCGTTTTCTTGGCTTGAATATTTATTACAACAAATAAATTACCGTTTCATCAATCGGTTTACGGAGTGCTGGGTGCCGGATTTTGCAGGAGAAAAGAATATTGCTGGGTTGTTATCGCATCCCAAAAGGCTTCCAAATATTCCTGTTCATTATATTGGGCCGTTGGCTAGGTTTGTAAAGGATAAGGCTACAGAAATACGTTATCAGTTTTGCATTATCCTTTCTGGTCCAGAACCTCAGCGTACTATTTTGGAGGATATTATTTTAAGACAATTACCAAGTATTTCAGAAAGCTTTCTATTGGTTAGGGGCAAATTAGGTGGAAAGGTTATTAATTCAAAACTTCCAAATGTCACCGTCAAAAATCATTTAAAGGGAACAGATTTACAAGCTGCCATACAAGCCTCTGAATTTATTATTACCCGCAGTGGTTATACTTCCGTGATGGAATTGATGGCCTTGCAAAAGAAATCAATACTCATTCCAACACCAGGGCAAACGGAGCAGGAATATCTGGCAAAACAACTAATGAAACAACAATGGGCTTGGTGCATTGACCAAAAAGATTTTAATTTGATGGATAGTTTGAAGCAAGCTAGTAATTTCACCTATCGTTTACCAGATACATCCACTGATTTATTGGATGGATTTATCAAAAAGTTTTTATAGTATGATTAATGAACTGATATTGCAAAGCATCTCTTACGGTAATAAGACAATTGAATTGTATGTGCCAGACCCTAACTACATGAAGGCACGTTATGAAGAAGATACAGATGCAAACTCTAAAACGCCTTTTCCTTATTGGTCGCAAATATGGCCATCGGCTATTGCGTTGGCACAGTTTATAGAAGCGCAGCCACATTACATTCAAAACAAGAAAGTATTGGAACTGGCAGCAGGGCTGGGATTGCCATCGTTGGTGGCCGCCAAGGTTGCGAAAGAGGTTTTTTGTACCGATTATCTGCCAGAAACCATTGATGTATTAGAACAATCAGTAGCATACAATAAGATAGAAAACATTCATTGTGAATTATTGGATTGGAATGAAATAAATCCTTCATTTTCTACGGCCGATGTGGTATTGATGAGTGATGTGAACTATAACCCAACTGATTTTGAAACATTATTTCCGGATGTATTTGCGAGTACCGATATCACCAAATGTAAATTGCAGATGATGCGGTTTGTATCCAATCAGGATGATTATCGTATCGGTACATCTGTTTGTGGTGGTTTATCGTTGATACATTATAACAGCTTTAAAGTGGCAGCTTCTTTACCAGATTTGAAAA
>JANYEU010000117.1 GCA_025362915.1 Chitinophagaceae bacterium
ATCAAAGTTTGCCGCCCAAATATCATATTTACCCAAACCATCCGGCCTATCGGAGGCATACAATAAATATTTGCCATCGTCGGTAATAAAAGGTTGGTTGGAATTATAGCCCGCCTTGTTTATTTTCTCATCCAATTTCACAGGATTCTCCCAAGTCGTGTCATTCTTCTTTTTACTTACATAGATAGAGGAATTGATTTTTGGTCCTGTACCTTCCCATCTTGTAAAATACAAAGCGTTGCCAGTAGGTGCAATCGTTGGCGTACCTTCATTCGTTGAAGCTACAGAAGGAAATTTCAATAAGGCCGACTTACCGATAACAGAATCCTTATTTGAGATTGTATTAAAGAATAAATGATTTACATGTGAGTTTACCTTACTGAATTGACCAACGGTATCTATGATTCTTGCAGAAGTAAAAACAAGTGTTGTATCGTTTAATACAATTGGTGCATAAGCCCCTTCAATTTGGTTTAAATCTCCTTTTAGCTTATGTAGTGAATAGGATGGGGGCTTTTTTGTTTCTGTTTCTTGACGTATAAAGTTTATTGTATTCAGTTCATTATTGGCTATGTCAGTGTAGCTTTGGTCACCCTTCACATTTTCTTTAATGAACCTTCTTTGTTCTTTATCTGCCGATTTGTACTGCCCCATAGCCCTTAAACAGATGCCTCTCCACAAGCGGGAAAGCGGGAATTTAGGAGATCGCATATCCAATACTTTAGCGTACCATTTTTCAGCAGAAACATAGTCATTCAGCAGTCTATAGCATTGTCCAAGGTTATAAAAAACAGCATCAGCATTAGGCTTGTTTTCATTTACCTGTTCAAACTCTAATAGTTTTTTCTTTTTGTTATTGGTATAAGGTGCATAGGTAGCTGGTGCAGTCCTTAGCCCAAGATAGATTTCGTAATTGATGATGGCATTGTAATAAGAACTGTCCTTGTAATACTTATCCGCTTGCCTAAGAGCAGCAGATTGTCCAGTTGCATATAGTTGGAAGAAAATAACGAGTGCTGCAAAAAATATACGCTTCAACATTAACTTTATCGTTTATAGAATTACTAAATTGTCCTATACTAAAATCTTGGACATTTGAAATACCCTTTGTCCGTTGCTTTTTTATTTGAATACATTATAGAAAACTCATAACTGCTTGCTGTTGCACCCGCCCCCAACTTAGAAGCATTTATGTCATAGCTAAGTCCAACAATCCAATTATTGAAGTTTACACCAATGTATGGATAAAAAGCATCGCCAACACGGTAATTCAATCCACCCATTACATCAAAGTCATCTGTGGCAGCCATTTGCAAATATCCACCAAGCATCATCTCTGTAGCACCCGCTTCTTTCATTATGACGGCATTGGGTACTATACTTGCCCTATCAGAAAGTAATATTCTTGCCCCACCATGCAATGTGAAACGCATCGGCACTTTTCCGTTATTGATACTGGTATCTACAAACATATCCTTTGCCTGATTGAGGTGAGCAGCAGAGAAGCCGCCAAAAAAGTTAACTTTCTTATCTGGGTCTCCATCATAATAGGCTACACCCGCACTTAAATCCAAAGTAGTAGAACTTCTTGTACCAAAATGTTCTCCTGAAGTCTTTGTTGGATCAAATCCAAGATACTGGGTATATTGGTTTCCAAAATAAGCCTTAGAAAAATCGAATCGCCTGTTTACCAACCCACCACTCATCCCAAATGATATAACCTTTAACCCTTGTTTACCCAATCGGATACCTGAGTAAGAAATAGATGCCAACCCATTAAAGTATTTATATCCCGCATCACCAGCACTTTCTTGTAATAAACTTAAACCAAAATTAATGTTCTTATCTGTGGTAATATCACCCATTAATCCTTGTGTTGAGAAGGCATTGGTAACACCACTCCATTGATTCCTGTCAATAAGTGCAACACGATAATCACCATTAATGGCTCCAGTCAATGCAGGATTCAACCATAATGGATGCATGTAATACTGTGAAAAGTGAGGATCCACCTGTGCTTTTGCAAATGAGACAACCCCTAATAACATTATAAAAACAACTTTCTTCATTTTCATCATTTTACTATCGTATTAAATTTACTGCTCCTTTCTTGTTTATTATAGTAACCTTGTTATTCACATCTATCACAGTAATTCTGGCAGTATATACATAAACCCCTGTTGGCATTTCTTGTCCATTAAATTTACCATCCCATCCTGCAGCATTTATATCGTTTGTATGATACATTAAGGCTCCCCAAGGACTAAATACCTTAAAGTCTACTGCCGACATTAGTTTACCCAACACCATGAATGTTTGGTTTTCCTTGTTAGGACTATATGGATTGAAGAAATTAGGCACATAAATATCATTCAATGGATTCAGAACGGTAATAACAGTATCTACAGAAGCTTTACAACCTGCCGAAAGAACGGTATATCTCAGTGTATCTGTACCTGGGAATCCACCAGTGAAGGTTACATCTCCACTCACGCTATTGCGACTACCCGGATTTAAACTCCACGTACCATTTGGTGTAGTATCAGTAAACCTAAGCGTCAATCCTACTGGTATAATTAAACTATCCACTACAACAATTGGTGCTATAAAAGGCGTTGTTACCCTTATTGGCAAGCTAACGGCAGTATCGCATCCAAGTGTGGTAATCTTATAACTGATGGTATCTATTCCTACAAACAAACCTGTCAATGAGCCGGTTGGTGTAATGCTTGCAGAACCGTTACTGATAGCCCATACACCACCAGTACCGGCATCAGTTAATTGAGCAGTATTCCCTATACATATACTATCAACTACCCCGCCTATTGCTCCAATGGTTGGGATAGCATTTACAGTTATTGGGGTAGAAACAGAGTCTCTACAACTATTACCGTCTATTACCAAGTACTTAATGGTTGTACTTCCCGGAGATATACCCAGTACTGTATCAATGTTAGTAATCCTTGCAATAGTAGGATCAAGTGACTGCCAATAACCGGTAGCACCAATTGCTGCACTATCTTTTAATACAATTGTTCTACCATAACATACCGCATTTAAACCGCCTATGGCTGGCACTTTTGGCAATGAATTAATTTTGATTGGTAGACTAGTAGAATCGTGGCAAAATGTACCAGTATCTGTAACCTTGTACCCAATGGTTGCAGTACCCGCACCCATAGCAGTCAAGAAGCCTTTCGAATCGATGGTTGCTGTCTTAATACTGTCAACACTCCAAACGCCCTTTATGGCAGAAGCATTAGTAAGTGTAGTTGTATCATTCAAACACAATACAGATTTTCCAACTATACTTGGAACGACAGGAAGATCATTTACTTGTATCTTAACATAATTGGTAGAATCCTTAAAGTCAGTGAATGTAGAAGAAGCACATTTGGTATTGAAGGCAACATAAAGAATAGTCGCATTTCCACCATTTACCCCTTTAAACACTCCAACAGCATGTGAGCCATCAACAATTGACAATACATTACCTGTTTGATTGAAAACACTCCAAGCAAAGCTGTTGGCACCTCTTGTATCATTGCTAACCCTTATCGTATCTTTAGCACAAATTGGGCTGTTGAAAGTGTAGGCACCCTTTAAAGGTCCACCTACTATTATTATCGTATCAACCGTATAACTGCCACAGGTTTGAGTTACTGTATATTTAATAGTATCTATTCCGCTAGTCAATCCGGTTACCAAACCACTGTTTTGGTCAATGGTGGCCATATTTGGAGAAGAGCTTTCCCATACACCGCCAGTTACAGCATTAGACATTTGCAGGGTATTTTTTCCTGCCGATATGCAAACAACAGAATCTTGCGAGGTAATTGGGAACTTGGCAGGAGTACCAGTTATAGTAACAGGCCATGAAGTATGAATAGAACCACACTTATTAGCTACGGTGTAGAGAATACTGTCTGAACCTATCAACTTACCTATCGCAACCCCAGTAGTCGAATCTATTTGAGCTATTAAAGTATCTTTAGTCGTCCAATAACCGCCATTGATGTTATTGGTAAAAGGATTATTTGTTGTCTTAGATCCAACACAAAGAATACTGGTTCCATTGATATTACCCGCATTTGTAGGTGGTCCAACAGCAATATTAAATGGAATACTTGGCGCAGATGCTCCACAAGTGTTATAAGCTGTATAAATAATATTAGTAGTACCCGCAGTTACAGAATTAACTAACCCATTGTTATCAATTGTAGCAACTCCTGGCGTATCGCTTGCCCAAAGATGTGATGTATCACCATGAGCATAGCCTTTCATTTGTGTCTGACCATTCGGAATTAAACATATAGTATTATTGCCAGTAATAGAATCAATAATTGGTGGCCCAATAATCAAGGTATCGGTTCTGATGGTTGTACCACAATCAGGGGTATAGATTGAATCATAGATATAAACCTGCCCATTATTCAAGGCAGTTACTATAACAGCATTTTGCGTAATACCGTTTATATCAACAAAAGTAAAAGGTTGTACAGTAGCAATATTATTATCGCTAGATGTCCAATAGCCTTGGCTACTTATATTAAAAATAGTATCAATATTCATAGGAGCGGAAGTACAACGATATTTATAAATCATTGAATCCATTGGAATGCTATTCATATTTATGATAACTGATATGTTAGCTGTGCCTTTACAACCCGTCGTTGGATCCGTAACCGTGTAAGTAACAGTAGCAGGATTACCATTATTAATATCCAAGCCAGTAATTTTTGCCGAATCTATTCCATTAAATACACTAAATGAATCTACTTTCAGAGCAATTGATGGTGAGGTTGACCATACACCACCCAAGGTCGTTTCGCTCACTCCTTTGTATGAACCCACACAAACGGCTGGTGGTAGTGTACCATCCCCTACTAATTCACCAGCAATTGGATTTACTAACGGCACTGAGTATACAGTAATGTTAAATACGTTACTGGTATCAAGTGGATTTGCCAAACAAGTAACTCCGCTGTGCATGACTAAATAGATAGAATTAAGCCCGAGGCTCATATTAGCCGCTGAAATGCTTATCGGTAAAAAGGTATTTTGGTAGAAGTTACCGTTGATATAAATATCAAAATTAGTACTTGGATTATTTAAAGACTTGTCATCTGGCGATACAATTAATGTAAACGATGAATTCTGACAAACAGTCTTAGAATTAATGGTAGAATCGATTGCAATAGAAGCTGTATATGGATTATCAATTTTTATCTTAAACCCGTCAGTTAAAGTTTTAGGTGTAGCACAAGCTACACTACTGGTAAATATTAGATATATAGAATCATAGTTGATAATCTGTTTATCAAAATAAGTGTCATTTTGTGAAACTAATTGAAGAGGTAATGATGTACCTGCATACCATTGATAAGATGGATGTGTGCCTTGGTTGGAAAGACCTGAAACTGTAAAAACATGACCAGTAAGATTATCCAGTGCACAAAAATTAACAGGCTTGTCCATGCTAACTGTAGGGGTAGGCAAAGGATTGAATGTAAACATTTGCAATGAATCTCTTGCCGAATCGCTGGTAACACATTTGTAGGTGGTGTTTATCAATATTACACTTATTACATCGCTGTCATGCAGTCCTCCCTTGCTTAAAAATGTTGTTGTATCTTTTCTAAAAGTAAGTAAGGTACTATCGGTTATTTCTTTTCCGTTTACAAACCAATGATACTTAGGATTGGTTCCTGCACTAATGGTATCGGTAACGGCAGTGAACAAGATGGTATCTTGTACATGCAAACGTTGTAATATGGAATCAGGGCAAAGACCTGTCTGTGTTGGTGTTAATATCTTAATAACAGGCGTTATGGTTTGTGTAACGTTTATTGTGTAAGCAGCACTTGTATCGCTCAGTGCAATGCCAGGCACCAAAACTGTAGAATCGTAATAAGGACAGCTTTGCGTTTTCTTTGCCAATAGAATGACTTTTATAGAATCTAGCCCCGGCTGAAATACACCCGTAGTGAATGGTGCAAGGGTATCACCATCTTTATACGTCAAGGCATCATTGTATAAGGTGGAACCCAGTCCATCATAACCCACCCAAACTAAATTGTACCTAGAACTGGTATCACGTTTAGGTGAAGAATAATTCAATTTAGCAAAGAAGCTATCAATCGAACTGGAACACACAGCTGTATCTCCAGATATGGTTAAAGTGGGAAGAGGGATAGAATCTAGAATAGTTAATATGATGGTAGTGGTATCTTTTGGTTTATCCACGCAGTGCAGGCTGCTGTTCAATACGCAATAAATGGTGTCTTTATTGTGTGTAGGCGTCCAATGAATTGCGCTATCTACAAATACACTATCTACACCCACTATCTTTCCATTCATTAACCAAGTATATAAATCTGATTTTCCTGAATTATTTGGCAAAGGAGAGAACTTTGTTACGCTGCCACTACAGAATGTTTTGTAAGAAATGGCACTATCTATGTTACCAAAAGCATCTCTTCCCAAAGTATCTACCAATGGAAAAGTGGAATCTGCTTTTATAAGTACCTTCAATGTATCCCCATCAGGATATACATTAAAAGCTTTATAACCAGCAACAAGAGAATCTGAACCAGAAATACATTTCAGGCTGGTGCTTACACTAAATATAACCTTATTGTCTTGATGTATGTATTTAAGCAAGCTATCTGATCTATTTGGCAGTGTATCAGTTGCTGTAAAAATTGAATCTTCTACACCATTTACATACCATTTAAAAGTAAGCGTTTTAAGCAAATTAGCATCAGAAATATTGGCCATGTGTGCAGAACCAACAAAACTAAAGATAGAAGGACAATAAAGAACCGTATCTACAACACCATTAAAACTGACATAGGTAGGTGGCAATGTTTTTAAACTTATTTTTAAAGGGAATATTGCAGACGCCCCTATCTGATTACGCCAACCATTAAGGACATCGGTGACAAAGTAGCCAGGGGTTTCAAATCTACTTGTACCACCTACCGCTTCTACCCCCCAGTTATTAGGGTCATTGATATAGGGTGGTTGCACAGGATTTTTGATATACGCATTGAACCCTTCCTGCAGGTTGATAGATGTAGGCACTGGCAATATTGAATCTAGTGGTGCACTTGTAGTATCACTATCAAACCGCTCTAGTGCACTTACAGGAATAATATAAGTACCACCTATTCCTTTGTAGTTGTCTTTTCCTACCTTGTTGTTTTCTTCTAACCCATTATAAATTACAATCATTGTACCATAGGGTATACTATCCCAAGGATGCGCTGCAGGAAAACGATACTTGCCTGATACTATACCTGGTACAGTATTTCCCTTGATAGAGTAGGTAGAATCACCGTTTGTATCGAATAATACAAAATGTGTCAAATTTGCAATGCTGTCACCGCCCAAGGTTTCATCGCAGGTTTTATGTCCCACAACCAATAATTCCACATATTCCTTACCTGGACTATTACCTTTAGATAAATCAACCGTAACTACCTTAAATTTTGGCTTTTGGGCAGCAGCAGACAAGCAAATTGATACAAATAGGAGTAGTAATATATTCTTTACCATAATCAACAATCATTGAAATAGATACGAAAGTACCACTAATAGCTATTTGATGCTTAACTTTTTTTTAATATTCGGCGATTTTCCATGCTTTTATATAAATAAATGCCGATAAACCTACAACGTTATATAGATTATTCCATTGTTTGAGCTGTTTGATTAATGTTCAACAATCTTTTGAAGGTTATTGAACATCTGAGGGAATGTCTTGCTGACGCAGGAAGCATCTCACTTAACTAAGGTTATTTGCTTTTTTTTTAAGATTCCAATCTACTTACCCCACACTTAAAAGAAATATCGCCAATCTTTTATGAAAGTCAAAGGGCTTTGCATTCCATTGTTTTACGGTCTTGGTTTGTATGGTTTCGGAAGGGGCGGTAATGTCCACAGCTATGCAAAACAGCGTAGTTTCCTTGCAGGTTTGCAGTATTTCTTTTATCAACTGATTATTGCGGTAGGGTGTTTCTATGAATATCTGGGTGCAATTATTTTTGGCTGCATTAATTTCCAAATCTTTTATCGCCTTTTTTCTTGCCAGATTATCTATGGGCAGGTAGCCATTAAACTGAAACTGTTGCCCATTCATACCACTTGCCATTAATGCCAACAGTATGGAACTGGGACCTACCAGTGGTTTTATTATAGCCCCCATTTGTTGCGCCTTATGTACTAATATCTGTCCTGGATCTGCAATGCAAGGGCAGCCGGCCTCGCTGATAATACCAATAGTATCGCCCGCCTGTAAATGTTGGACGAAAGACTTCATTACCGCATCCTCCGCTTTGTGTATGGCGTACCATTTATAATCGTCTATCACCATCTCCCGCCATAAGCGTTTCAAATAACGGCGGGCTGTTTTCTCTTCTTCCACAAAAAATACGTTGCACTTTTTTACTTCATCCAATATGTATGGAGGTATTGTTTCTATGGCATCCTCATGCAAGAAAGTGGGAATGAGATAAATCATTAGTTGAGATATGAGATATGAGATATGAGATATGAGATAAATTAATAACTCATATCTAATAACTAATATCTAGTTAGACGTTTTTTTAACTGCAATGATACTAAGTGTAGCGGCAACAATGGCATAAGCCGGCGCAATGAGGCAGCCTACCAAAGAAAGGTTGAGTATATAGAATACAATACCGTTTCCTATTGCCAACCCTTTATGTTTCCCTATGAATGCAAGGCTTTCGCTAGTTTTTTTGTTATTACGTTTCATGCTATAATCTAGCATGGAGAAGCCAAAATAGTAACACTCGACGGATACTGCCATCACGGGTGTAAGCCATCCTATGGCGGGGATGATACTTACAATCAAAATACACAACATGTAAACAGATTGCCACAATGAATTGCGGACTGCCACACGGGTGCCCCTTATAATGTCTTGTGTAAGTAGTATAAAGCTAAATGGATAGTCTTTTCCTTCCAGAATGGCTTCTGTTTTCTCACTTAAAAAGGCGAAGATGGGTGAACCGATGATGAGGAAGATATATTTGAACAAAGAGAAGTACGATAACATCATTACCAGCCATAATATGAGGCTTCCCAATGTGAATAGGAACCCTAGAAAGCCACTATCTATCTTATCCAACCAAGTTTTTAAACCAGTCTTTAAGCTTATCCATTCAATATACTGATTGCAGGTTTGCCCGAAGTAATGCATGCTCACCAAAAACAGTAGTGTATAGATGATACCCGGAATCAGTATCCACAACCACAGTTTATGTTGTTTTATAAAAAGATGTGCCCTGTAATAAGCCTGTAACGCTATGATAATTTCTTTAAGCAAGTTGATGGGAGTATTTAGTGGCTGCAAGGTAGCTTTTTGTAACTTAACAATTTACCTGTTAATATAATATACACAAAACTTTGACAAGTGGCACTCCTACATTTGAGAAAAAAGATTCAACACATAGGCATCATAGGCAGATAGGTGACATAGTGCTTACCTTTAAGATTTAAAGAAAAAACACATGGTAAATACCATGTGCCTACTGTGGCTACATGGTATCTTATCTATCCATCTTGATTATCTTCTTCACCACTTTCTTATCTGTATAAATCAATTCCACAGTATAAAATCCAGCATCAATACCCTCAAGGCCCAATGTTTCGGTAGTTGTTGCGCTTCCTTTGTAATTAAATGTTCTAACCCGTCTCCCTTTGTCATCATATATCGCTATGGCTTGTAGTGTTGTGGGGGGAAGGTAATGTTGTATGGTAATATTGTTTTTAAAAGGATTGGGATAAATCATTAATCCCTTTTCTGCTACTTGTGCATGCAATGTTTTGGCATAAACACGCACATTATCCAGATAAATATCGTTGCTGCCATTCTCAATATCCCTAAACCTGAATCGTATAACATCGCCACCATTTGCTTTCCCAGTAAGTGCAATACTGTCTGTACGCCATTGTGTTGCGGTGGGTACAAACTCATTATACACGGGTGCAACAGTTTGCAGGTTGCTGCCCCACTTCTTATAGATAGTTGTCCAAGTGTTACCACAATCTTTGGTCATATCAATTTGTAAGGTATCAATCCATGGAATATTGATTGAATCAGCCTGAATGGCGGCGGCCACATCAAACAAAAGGAATAAACTATCTATCTGATGGGTGATATTTATTGGCGGACTGATTATATTCTCATAAAAACCATAGTTGGTGTATATAAAATTCTGTGCAAACACAGATGCTTTTCCATTACTTGCCGCAGTTGTGGTACGGAGCCATGAAAAGTCATTACCAGGTTGTTTTCCTAGTTGCCAGCCAGATAAAGGCAATGTACTATCTTCAAAACTCTCTACAAACGGCAAGGTATCGATAGGCAAAATGGTTATGGTGCTTAGTAAGGTATCATTTGCCGTATTATCATCTACGATATTATTGGGTAAATAAGAGAATACTTTTAGTGAATGGATACCAACAGAAGTTTGTATGGACAAGTTGACAACGGCAGAATCTCCAGCAATAATATTGTTTAAAAGATGAGCAACATTTATCTTTCCCCCATCAATCTGGTAGCCAATAGTGCAAGACTTAATGGTACTTAACCCTTTATTTTTCAATATTGCCTCAGCATTGCTATTACCGCACGCACTATCAACTGGCAAGTAAACATTAGTGATGGCAACATCTGTTTTATAATGAACCGCTACGTTTATATTATCCAAAAAGAGATTGTTTCCCCTGCCATTGTATCCCTTAAAGCCAATCAGTATCTTATCTGCAGAGCGGAATGAAGAAAGGTTTACAGTATCCTTCTTCCATTTGCTGATGCCCCCAAAAGGATAGAATTTTACATTGGCCGTATCAGGAACTGTTGCCAAATCCCTACCACCTTTCTTCCATAAGGAAGTATAAGTCTTGCCACAATCTTTACTCACCACCACTTCCAAAGAATCTGAATAAGGAAGGTGTTTATCTGTAAACTGATAGGCGTGCCAGAAGGTTAATGCCACACTATCAGCCCCTTTCACCCATAGTTGCGGTCCTGTAAGCGTATCTACAGCACCCAATACTTTATTGTACTGATAGTTATATAAACACATGGAATAATCATCGCCCGCTCCTGTGCTGCTGGTATCATTTGCAGTGTGCATCCAGCTACTAAAATCGTATCTAGTGTCTGTTCCATGCCATATTTTGGTAGGATATAACGGAGGAAAGTCAAAATTTTGTTGCAGGGCACTATCCCCTGCATTTCTTATGATTGGCTTGGCAAAACTTTCAGCCATTTTAGAGAACGAATATTGGTTATTGTTGCCCACCACCCATATCTTAAAACTATATTGGTTCTCAGTTTCAATAATAGGAAAATTAAAACTGTTACCATTTCCTTTATATACAATTACCCCCCCTCCTATCAATGAATCACCTACACTATATACGCTGCCATCCATCAATGTACCAATGGTACTTGTATTATTGTATGCCACAATTACATTATTACTACCTGTATTAATCCAATTCACATTAAAATAATTGCACTGATAACTGGCATTAAAGTTATTGATAGAATTAATACTTTTATTAGCAAATGATTGTGCTTTTTGAAGGGCTGTATAAGCATTCAACCGCCCCGTTCCTAACATTTTAAGGAAGCTTGGATTCTGCGGATAATTATTATCGGTGGTTGATAACAGAATCTCGCGCACATCATTGCCCGAAGCCTTTCCTTTTAATACTGAAGCCACCAATGCCGCCACACCAACCACATGAGGCGCGGCAAAGGATGTACCTGAACTGGAACCATAACCGTGATTCTCCAGACTAAATATCCCTCCTTCCATAAAGCCCTCACCACCTGGCGCAGAAAGACTCAACCAGTTGCCATAATTACTGTAACTCGATTTTTTATCCTGATTATTTGTAGCAGCAACGCTTATCACACGCTCATATCCTCCCGGATAAATGCGCCAATTCTTGCCATTGTTGCCAGCAGCAAAAACAACTACTCCCCCATTCAGTACGCTTCCGCCTCCATTGGCATTAAAGTAATCTATTGCATCCAAAACCGCTTCCTCATACACATCTGGTTGATCATATCCCCAACTATTATTACTGACTGATGCCCCTTTGTCTGCCGCATATACCAACGATTCTGCAAAACCACCTGTACTATCATTCGGTCCGAATATTTCGCAACTCATCAACCGTATCCCCGAGTTTACAGAACCATTGCCACCCGCAATACCACTCATCCCCACACCATTATTGCTTACCGCGCCAATGATACCCGCACAATGTATCCCATGACTTGTATTCAGCGTTAGCGAATCATTGTTATCTATAAAATTATGGCTTAATCCTTGGGCAATATTCTGTGCAATGTCCTCATGGTTTATATTGATGGCATTATCATGAACCGAAACAATCACGCTTGGGTCTCCCGTAGTTATTCCCCACGCATCAAACATGGATATGTCCTTTCCAGCAGTGCCATTGTATAGCCCTGCGTTGTGCAAGTCCCATTGATAATGCAAAATTGGGTCGTTTGGTATAAATGGCGGAGGATTCCCCACTACAGATGCCTTATAAACAGGTTCCACCACTTCAAAAGCATTGGTTTGTTTGTAAACCAGTAATACTTCTTTTATATCTACATTCCCTTCAAAAGAAACACTGTACCATCTATCAAAACCCCACAATTGGTGTTGTTTATATAGTTCTCCATCTTGCATCTTACAGCCAAAAAGGGAAGTTGCTTTCTTAAGATGGTATTTTTTATTGAGCGCATCCACCAATGCAATGCCACACAATATATTACCATCGGCATCGGAATGGATATGTTCCAGATTGTTTCGAAACCGGGGCTGAAACTTCAGGTTTAATCTGTTGGGTTTGTAGGCAGAGGCAGGTATCTTATCAATATCAATGGGCGGTCTATTTCCTTTTGAAACAATCGAAGGTATTGGCTGGGCAAGTGAGGCACTACTTATCATCAGGCAAGTCATCACCAATAAATATCTCTTTAAAAATCCCCCAATCTGGGTATATATGTGCTGTAGCATTGCCATCGGAGTATATAATCAGTTGCTAAGGTAAGGCTTCAATGCCTATTGAATAATAAATACTACCTCGCCCAGAACTTCACGCCCAATTGAACCCCATAAAAGTTGGAGGAATTATAACTTACGCCATTTGCAGTGCTTGCATGAACCCCGTTAAAGTCTAGATAGCTGTATTCTACATTTACAAATACACTTAGTTCTTTAGTTACAAAATAATCTACGTCTGAAGAGATAGAATAATACGAACCCCAGGTCTTGTAATCGTAAGAACCGTTGTTTAAACTAATGCTATTATCCAGAATGTTTCTCAATCTTAAATAACCAGCACCAAGCTTTGGCACAATTAAAAACTTGTTGCCCCCTTTGCCATAATAACAACCATAAGCACCCATCCTGCCAAATTTTCCAAAAGAACTATTGCCTACGTATTCGTTGCTTTTTAAGGAAGACTCACTATGTTGGTACAGACAACCAAAACCATAGTTCTTATATAAATGAAATTGCAGATCTAAAGTAACTGGGTTGTTTGATCTATATGATTTAGCAATAAAATTATTACCATCATAGAAACCAAAGCCTGAAGATAGCCCTATGGCTAGAGACCCTTTATAGGTATTAAAAGGCTTTTGAGAGCAGATAGAACTACTGATGAATAAGATGATTATTACACTAAAAATCCTCATGGCTTATAGACTTTTATATTATTTAAGTTGGCAAAATAGTTCTGAAAAGAGCTAGTATCAATAGATATGTTGTTGTTATTATATGGATGGTTAGCACTATTATCTCTACCATAAGTATAGTACCCGCCTTGAAGTGTAAGGTAATAATAACCATTACTGGCAGGAAAGGTCAACGTGAAATTACCGTTAATATCAGTATATCCTACCGCAGAAATTGCGTAACCCCTGTAAAGTGCCATATTAGCTATAGAAATCTGAAAGTTAGGCATTGCATGGTTGGTACTATCCGTAATCCTCCCTTTAACTGTATAAAAGGTATTACCATCAAATTCTAATTTATAGCACCCTACCAATAGAAAAAGCAAAGTAGAAAGTATAAGAATGTTTTTCATGGCAATTAGCATTTGTGGTTTAAAATAATTGTTTTTGTATTTTTAATTCGACATTACTCTTTTGTAAATATAGTAGGATTGTACTTTAAATAGTAAAAATAAATTCATCCACACTTAAACCTAAAGCAGAGATTACATACTACCTATCCCGATTCTTTCTAACCGATAATAGAAGATTAAAAAAATGGTTTGTAAAAGGCATTGACTGGTTCTCTTTTTTATCAATCATTAAAACAGTTAAAAAAATCCCTTTCTCCCACCATTGGAAGCACTTTTCACGTCCAATAACTCACTCAGAATAATTTCCGAGTGAGTTTTCGTTGACAATAAGTCCGATAATTCTTATCGGAGTGAGTTTTCGTTGACAACAAGTCCGATAAATTTTATCGGAGTGAGTTATCGTTAACAATAAGTCCGATAAATTTTATCGGAGTGAGTTATCGTTAACAATAAGTCCGATAAATTTTTATCGAAGTGAGTTTTCACGTACAAAAACACGCCTGCTATTAGCCCAATTTCTGTTTTTGAGGCTGTTTTTGCTTCGTAAATATTCGGCACGCTATATTTTTTCTAACACCAATACATTTATCCCCAGAAACTATCGCTCATGCGCAAAAGATGAAGGATACACTGGCATCAGACTATCCTACTGATAAAACCCAAATACAAATAATTATCTGTTATTATTGCGATTATTGTTATTTGCAATAATAGTGAGTGTATTGCGCAGCAAAATTTAAGTAAAATGAGATTGATGTACCCCGAGACAAGGAAAGATGAAAACGTGAAGGATGTATATTTTGACACCACTGTTGCCGACCCATACCGATGGTTGGAGGATGATACTTCTGCCGAAACGAAAGCTTGGGTGAAAGAAGAAAACCTAGTTACGCAACAGTACCTACAACAGATTCCTTTTAGGGATAAGATACGTGCAAGACTAGAAGCGCTATGGAATTATGAGCGTTACTCTGCGCCATCCAAAGAAGGAAAATATACTTATTTCTATAAGAATACAGGCTTGCAGAACCAATCGGTTTTGTATAGACAATTAGACAATAATGAGTCAGAAGTATTCCTCGATCCTAATACTTTTTCTGCCAAAGGCACTACTTCGCTTGCGGGCATTAACTTTACGAAAGATGGTTCTTTGGCTGCCTATCAAATATCGGAAGCTGGGTCAGATTGGCGTAAGGTTATTGTGATGGATGCACTAAGCAAGCAACTGATTGGCGACACTTTAGAGGATGTAAAGTTTAGCGGCATTGCCTGGAAGGGTACAGAAGGGTTTTATTATAGTAGTTACGACAAGCCAGAAATGGGTAGTCAGCTATCGGGCAAAACACAAGTGCATAAACTCTATTACCATCAATTGGGTACCCCACAAAGTGATGACAAACTGATATTTGGTGGCGATGCACAGCCCCGCAGATATGTGGGTGGCGGCATTACGGAGGATGGAAAGTGGTTGATAATATCGGCAGCAAACTCTACTTATGGCAATGAATTGTATGTGCAAGACCTCACCATTGCTGATGCGCCGATAGTTACTGTGGTGGATAACATGAATAACTCAACGGATATAATTGAGGCTGACGACCAATATTTTTATTTGGTGACTGATATGGATGCGCCTAATAAGAAGATTGTTGTAGCACCGTTGGATAAGCCACAACCGGAAAACTGGAAAGACCTTGTGGCTGAAACCAAGAATGTGCTTGATGTAAATACGGGTGGTGGCTCCCTGTTTTGTAGTTATCTGAAAGATGCTGTTTCGCAAGTATTGCAGTATGATTTTAAAGGGAATAAACTACGTGAGATTGCATTGCCGGGTGTGGGTACTGCCGCTGGCTTTGGCGGAAAGGCGCATGATAAGGAAGTGTATTTTACTTTTACTTCTTATACCTATCCTGCCACCATCTTTAAACTGGATGTGGGCAATGGCAAGACAGATGTGTTCAAGAAGCTGGATGTGAAGTTTAATCCTGCCGACTTTGAATCGAAACAAGTGTTTTATCCGTCGAAGGATGGAACCAATATCCCGATGATTATTACCTATAAAAAAGGAATAAAGCTGGATGGAAAGAACCCGACTGTACTGTATGGTTATGGCGGATTTAGTGTTAGCCTTACCCCTGCATTTAGTACGGCAAACATTGTATTGCTGGAAAATGGTGGCGTTTATACTGTGCCTAACTTACGGGGTGGCGGGGAATATGGGCAGGAATGGCACAATGCAGGAACAAAGACCCAAAAGCAAAATGTGTTTGATGACTTTATTGCTGCCGCAGAATACTTGAAAACCCATGGATATACTTCTACAGATTATCTGGCAATATCGGGTGGATCGAATGGTGGTTTGTTAGTGGGTGCTACCATGACACAGCATCCAGATTTGTGTAAGGTTGCCTTGCCGGCAGTGGGTGTTCTGGATATGTTGCGATATCATAAGTTTACAGCGGGTGCCGGATGGGCTTATGATTATGGCACATCGGAGGATAACAAGGAGATGTTTGACTACCTGAAAGGATACTCACCCCTGCATAATTTAAAAGCAGGTACTCTTTATCCGGCAACAATGGTTACCACTGCCGATCATGATGACCGGGTGGTTCCTGCACATTCATTCAAGTTTGCGGCTACTTTGCAAGCGGCACATAAAGGGGATAATCCAGTATTGATACGGATAGAAACACAGGCGGGGCATGGGGCAGGAATGAGTACGCAGCAAGTGATAGATGGGGCTACCGATAAGTGGGCATTCTTGTTTTATAATATCGGAATTGTGCCAACAAAATTGTAAGAAACAAAAATCCCCAATACGATGCAAAACCATATTGGGGATTTATTTTAAGTAATACTTATAACTTACAATGTATAACTAACTTCTTAATCAAGTTTCAATACCGCCAAGAAAGCTTCCTGTGGCACTTCCACATTACCTATCTGACGCATACGTTTCTTACCCTCTTTTTGCTTTTCCAATAGTTTACGCTTACGGCTAATATCACCACCATAACATTTGGCAGTAACATCCTTACGCATGGCACTAATGTTTTCGCGGGCAATAACCTTTGCACCAATGGCAGCCTGTATGGCAATCTGAAACTGTTGCTTGGTCAATAGTTCCTTTAGTTTTTCGCAAAGCTTACGGCCAAAGTCTGCCGCACGACCACGATGGATCAAGGCACTCAAGGCATCTACCTTTTCATTGTTCAGCAATATATCCATCTTCACAATGTCGGCATCGCGCATACCTATCGGGCTATAATCAAACGATGCATAACCACGTGTCTGGCTCTTTAGCTTATCATAAAAGTCGAATACTATTTCTGTTAATGGCAACTCAAACGTAAGTTCAACCCTTGTAGGGGTGAGGTATGTCTGGTTTAAAAGATTACCTCTTTTGCCCAAACAAAGCGTCATGATATTACCAATATAATCTGGCGAAGAGATAATCTGCGCACGGATATACGGTTCCTCAATCCTGGCAATCCTTGTAGGATCCGGCATTTCGGAAGGATTGTTTACAATAACTTTCTCCCCCTTTGAAGTGTAGGCAATGAAGCCCACATTCGGCACGGTGGTTATAACTGTTTGATTAAACTCACGTTCCAAACGTTCCTGGATTATTTCCATGTGCAATAAACCAAGGAATCCACAACGGAAACCGAAGCCCAAGGCTTGGGATGTTTCCAGTTCGAAAGTAAGGGAGGCGTCATTTAATTGAAGTTTATCCATACAATCCCTCAACTCTTCAAAAGCATCAGTCTCTACGGGATAAATACCCGCAAACACCATTGGCTTCACTTCCTTAAACCCATTAATCATTAGGCCGGGGTTGTTGGCAAGCGTAATGGTATCGCCCACTTTCACCTCTTTTGCATTCTTGATACCCGTAATAATATAACCCACATCGCCCGCTTTTACTTCATCCTTGGCAGTCATGGTTAGTTTCAATACACCCACTTCATCGGCGTTATAATCCATCCCCGAAGCAATGAAACGTATCTTATCATTCTTTTTCAATACCCCATTTATTATGCGGTAATAGATGATTATCCCCCTAAAGCTATTGTAAACACTGTCAAATATCAATGCCTGTAAAGGGGCTTGATAGTCACCTTTTGGTGCGGGGATACGGGCAATGATGGCTTCCAATATTCCCTCTATACCAATACCACTCTTGCCACTGGCCAATAAGATGTCTT
>JANYEU010000118.1 GCA_025362915.1 Chitinophagaceae bacterium
AAAATTGCGATGCTTGCAGCGGCAATCCAGGCGAGCCTTGCTCAGACCTCCACCTCCTCTACCACGACAAAAACATCTACAATGTTTCTTTTACGCGCCTGGCAGAAAAAAACGTCAATGGACATCCGATTGAGGATCTATGCGGCCCAGAAATACGGCGGACCACTTCTGGAGGACATAGATACATTGCTATCACCCGAGTTGATGCAAGACTTTCCAGAAAGCCAACCACGTATCAGTCTAAGACAGTTTTTTGGCACCTCCGGCTCTGGAAACGATATGGCCAATCGCGTTTACAAGCACCACACTAAGAAATGCGCTCAAAAGAATCATCTGCCAGTGTGCCTTAAGCATGTGCCGGCTTGCAACACGTTGGGTGAGTGGCATCAGGATCCCTGCATGCAGGCTTTCCCTTGAGCGTTGCAAGCTTGCAGACGCTGCCTCCATCATGGCCGCCTGAAAAGCTTATTTACGATCTTACGAAATCTGCAGAAACTCAACGGCAACAAAGTTGAAACCCAAAACATAGTCCAAGCGACGCCGTCACCGTACCTAAGACTGCATGTTTGTAAAGCACGCTCGCCTGGAGAAACAATACCAAGATCTGAAAGTCTTGAAGAACGATCGCGGTGACGGTTTGGCACAAGCGTAGTTCCGGGATGCATTTGACTGACTCAGTGAGGAAACCGACCGGTGAAGTATTCTATTGCTACACCTTGCCAAACATTGTCCGTAAGAATTGCGAAGAGGCTGGAGGCGAACTCACGTCCACAAACAGAGAGCTACTATGGCGCAGTTTGTCATCCGACCAGACTCCATGGCTCCAGACGGTGTGCCTTCAGCTCTTGTTGAGGGTTCTCACACCGCTTGTTCCCATTTATTCCTTCGCAGAACGGAGGCCAGGCAAAGGCCACCGAAGAGGTCTTGTTTCGGAAGCGGCAGAAGAAAATGTGGTCGCAAGGATGGACCGGACAAAGACTTTCATGACGTGGCATCAGAGATGATCGTCAATGGCGTGAGCTTTCAAGGTCGGTCATGAGCCTGGCAAACCCTATCATTGCCTAAGGATGCCGACAACAAGCCCACCTCGATTAAACGTAAAAAGAGGAAAGTTGATAGAGTTGTCGGAAAAGATTGAGATGCAGTAAGGTCGTTCAGTGGTTTTCGTGGAGCTAGCACAACATGACAAGGTAATGGATGCGATTGACTTTTAGGGGCTGCATAATCTGCAGCAGAAGCTTCCTGATCCGCCTTGCTCAAAGATCATCTAACGTCAAATTCACAGCTAAAATGATGAATAAGGTTTAATTATAGTGTCATTATTATTCTTTAAACCATTTAATCAATTCTTATAAAGGAAAAAATAAATCTACTTCTATTTCTCAATGGCACTAATCACCCGCTTATCCAAGGGCGAAATGCCTTGCCTGAAATAATGTGTCAGAACACCTTGCTCGTTGATGAGGTATTTGCAAAAGTTCCAGAATGGCTCCTTGTTGCACCAGCCATTCTTGGTTGCATCCGTCAGCCATTTATATGTTTCACTTTGGTCTTTACCCTTCAATACCCCTTCTTTTTTCATTATCGGAAAGGTAACGCCATAATTCAACTTACAAAACTTACCAATGGCACTATCGTCATGCGGCTCCTGCCCCTTAAAATCATTGGATGGAAAGGCAATAATCACCAATTTGTCCTTATACTTTCCATATAGGGATTCAAGTTCATCATACTGTGCCGTATAACCACAATTGCTTGCAGTGTTTACTATTAGAATCTTCTTACCCTTATACTTTTCCAATAAAAAAGAATCATTATTGCTAGCCAATGCCTGTATGCTGTAAATGCTTGTTAGTGGTAGTTTATTATTGGTATTAACCAGCAAAGCATCTTTAACAGGCATTAACTTGTCTATAAAAATGAGGAAAGGATAGATGAATTTTAGAATGGATTGTTGTAGCGTCATACTGTTATTTGTTTCTATTAACAGTAATTATTGACAAATAGTTCTTCTTTTTCTATCCTACTTTCTGATTATAAAGTATATAATTCCCTGTGATTCTATTGGTGGTGTGTCTTGACCCAAAATTCCTGAATGCCTGTTAACAATTTGGTTACGTTAAGTTAATGCCCGGTTAACATGTAATGGTGAATTTTGACAAACTTTACTAAATGGAAAGAAGACAAATTGAGGTGGTTGTAATGAGTGACCTACACTTAGGCACTTACGGTTGCAACGCCAAAGAAATAGTTAACTACCTTAAGAGTATCAACCCACAGATACTCGTTCTCAACGGCGACATAATAGACGGCTGGCAATTTAAAAAGAGTTATTTCCCCGTTGCCCACATGCAGGTCATCAAAGAGATAATGAACTTATTGGGCAAGGGTACAAGGGTCATTTACATCACAGGTAACCACGATGAAATGATGCGCCGTTATTCTGATTTACAGATTGGCGACTTTCAATTGACAGATAAGTTGGTGATGGAAATAAATGGGAAGATGACCTGGATATTCCACGGCGATGTATTTGATGCCACCACAAAAGGAGGGGCAAAACTGTTGGCAAAGCTTGGAGGACAAGGATATGATTTACTGATTGTTATCAATAGTATCATCAATTGGGGACTAAAGTTGATAGGTAGGGAGAAGATGAGTTTTAGCAAAAAGGTAAAGAATGGGGTGAAGAAAGCAGTATCTTGGATTGGTGATTTTGAACAGACTGCCGCAGAGTTGGCTATTGAAAAGAAATATGATTATGTAATATGCGGACATATCCACCAACCACAAAAAAGAGTAATCACTACCGAAAAAGGAAGTGTTATTTATTTGAACAGTGGTGACTGGATTGAGAATCTGACTGCACTGGAATACAATAACAACGACTGGACAATTTACCAGTATGATAGCAAAGAATTTGTTGAACCCAAGGCACCAATAGTGGCGATGGCAAGGAAGTTGCCAAAGCTGAATGTGGTTCCTGAAGAAGTAATGCTTTTTAACTCTATTGCATCCATTAAAGGTGCAATAAAATTATCTTTACAATAGTCATCCTTATGCAGTACACAAATAAGAAATTGAAAATATTATATGCTGTTCAGGCTACTGGCAACGGACACATAGCTAGGGCAATGCAACTTGTTCCGTATTTGCAGGAGTATGGAGAGGTGGATGTTTTTTTAAGTGGAAGCAATAGTAACCTTGATGCTACATTGCCCATAAAATACAAGAGTAAAGGTTTGAGTTTGTTTTATGGCAATAGGGGAGGGTTGGATTATTTAAGAATGTGGAAAGAGCTAAACCTTGGTCGCCTTTGGAAGGAAGCACATGAATTGCCCGTTAAAAAGTATGATCTGGTCATCAACGATTTTGAAAGCATCACTTCCCTTGCCTGTAAGTTAAAGAAGGTAAAGAGCATCAATTTTGGGCATCAGGCAAGTTTTATGTCCGATAATACACCAAAGCCAGCCAAGCATGATTTCATTGGAGAATGGGTGTTGAAACATTATGCCACTGCCACCAACAATATAGGTTTGCACTTCGAGAGTTACGATGATTTCATTTACTCTCCCATCATCAAGGATAATATCATCAAGGCGCAGCCAACTGATAAAGGGTATGTGGCCGTTTATCTGGCTCATTACAGTGATGAAGTACTGATAAATGCACTGAATAAATGTGCGGACATCCCTTTTCAGGTGTTCTCTAAAAGGGTTTCGAGTGTGGAACAAAAAGGAAATGTAACCTTGATGCCCATTAGCAATGAGGGGTTTAATAATAGTATGATTAATGCTGCCGGAGTCATCACTGGTGCTGGTTTCGAAACCCCTGCCGAAGCCTTATACCTAGGTAAAAAGTTATTGTGCCTTCCTATCAGGGGGCAATATGAACAACTCTGCAATGCCGCTGCGCTGGAAAGGTTTTGGATTCCTATTATTGATAAGATTGATGAGCAGTTCACTTCTACTATGTATCAATGGCTTTCAGGATTGCATCCAAGACCATTACAGTTGACCAAATCTACCCAGGATATTGTGGATATTGTTATTGAAAAAGGGCTTTCTCAAAAAGTTGTCAATCAATCAGAAGAAGAATATTTCTTCACACCGCACCACCATGATTCCCTTTCTATGGCGTAGGAAGTTTTTTAAGCAATATAAAATACTTGCCTGTTCTCAAATCGCCGTGCTAGGCGGTTTTTGTTATGATTATGGGCAAAAAAATACATCCTTAAATAAGGATGTACGGATTTACGGATTCAAGAGGTAACAGATTTACTATCTAACAAAGCTATATAAGTGTTGTAGTATAATCGCTACTTCTGTTCAGCGGTGAATAAGTAAATTTATATTTCTTGCTTTATGCACAAAATGGAATAAGGTAAAGAAGCCTTATTCTATTGGATAAAACAGCCCGCCGATTAATTAATTTGTTGCCAATCAATTGATGTATTTACGGCAAAGTATTTTATTTGGTAGTAGCTGTGCTTTCATCCCGCACAAATTAGTCTATTTGGTTGGGATGCTGTATAGACTAATGAATACTTCTATTAAACCTGCGTAATGTATGCGACGGGAGAACTCCCGTAATACCCATAATTCGTAATGTATGTCACGGACACTCGTCCGTAGCATACATTACGCGTATTTACTGTCACGGACGTTCGTCCGTGGCATACATTACGCTTAATTACTGGCACGGACGTACGTCCGTAGCTATAAAAACGCTTATTTATTGGCACGGACGTACGTCCGTCGAACAAATTACGCTTATTTACTGTCACGGACGTACGTCCGTAGCATACATT
Source organism: Chitinophagaceae bacterium (assembly GCA_025362915.1). GTDB lineage: Bacteria > Bacteroidota > Bacteroidia > Chitinophagales > Chitinophagaceae > Parasediminibacterium. Next base: position 4,811 of record JANYEU010000118.1, read on the forward strand.
ACGCATATTTACTGTCACGGACGAGTGTCCGTGACATACATTACGTTTTTAGAATGAAAAGGGTGGTTGCAGGATTGAAAAAACACCCGAAATGGTATAATACCGGCCATTAAAAGACAATATTTTGTACCTGACGGCACTTAAATCCTCATTACTGATGGCTTATGACAAATATTTTGTACCCAATGATACCTTAAATCCTAGATTGTATAATAGCAGGAAAGAATGTTTAAGTATGTATATTAAAAAAGGAGTTATTAACTAGATAAAGTTTACAATCGCTGCTTTAACTGACTAATCATACCCGGTTTCCAACTGTTGAAGGTATTGTTCAATATCTGTGTACGAGCCTCGGTTACCAGCCATAAATAAAAAGAAAGGTTGTGTATGCTGGCTATCTGCAACGCCAATATCTCGTTAGAAACAAACAGATGCCGCAAGTAAGCCTTGCTATAATAATTGCTGGTAGGGCAGGGGATGCCGGCATCGATACAGCTAAAATCGGTTGCCCATTTCTTGTTGCGGATATTGATTACGCCGTTAGATGTAAACAACATTCCATTGCGCCCATTGCGGGTAGGCATCACACAATCGAACATATCCACGCCAAGCGATATGTTTTCCAGTATGTTCCAAGGGGTGCCAACACCCATCAGGTAGCGAGGTTTGGCAGTAGGCAATATGTCGCAACAATGTTCGGTAAAGTCGTACATCATATCCTCTGGCTCACCCACGCTTAGTCCGCCAATGGCATTGCCTGTGGCATTCTTGCTGGCAATATATTCGGCAGAAGCGGTACGTAAATCCTTGTAAGTGCTGCCCTGCACTATCGGAAAAAGGTTTTGGGTATGACCATATTTATCAGGCGTTTCCTCCAGTTGTTTAAAGCACCTGTCCAGCCATCTATGCGTTAGTTCCATGCTCTTTTTGGCATAGATATATTCGCTAGGATAGGGCGGACATTCATCAAATGCCATTATAATGTCGCCACCAATGCTGCGTTGTATGTCCATCACTTTCTCAGGGGTAAACAAATGCCTACTACCATCAATATGGCTCTGGAACATTACACCTTCTTCCTTAATTTTCCTGTTTGCCGCCAAAGAAAACACTTGGTAACCGCCACTATCAGTTAGTATTGGTCTGTCCCAGCCCATGAATTTGTGCAATCCTCCTGCCGCTTCCAGCACTTCTGTGCCGGGGCGTAAGTATAAATGGTAGGTATTGCCCAAGATAATCTGTGCTTGAATCTCGTCTTTTAATTGTAATTGTGTTACGGCTTTTACGCTGCCCACCGTACCCACAGGCATAAAGATGGGGGTATTTATTACACCATGGTCGGTGGTTATTGTTCCTGCCCTTGCCTTGCTATCCGTATCTGTATTAATTAAATTGAATTGTAATGCAGCCATTGGGCAAAAATAGGGGCAAAGGATACACTGTGGGAGGTTTGTGAAAGATGAGCATTAATAGAATAGACGGAAGTAGATGCTAAAAGTGGTTATTACAGTAGTATGGACTGGTTGATAGATGTTATTGTTTGATGACGTTAGGTGTGAGCCTCTTTCTGTAACTGTTTTGGAATGCCAACTTTAGAAAGCAATGCTTTGGCGGCACTGGTTTTCTTTACAAAAAAAGGATGTGCCTCATAATTGGCAATAGAATTATCTATAGTTGGCGCTTGATTTTTTGCGTCCTCTACTATATTACTCTTTTTCTTATTTCTTGTACTCATGAGCCGAAGTTATAAAATACACAGAAAGGAACACAGAGAAACATTGGTTTAACTTCTCCTGAGATATTGATAAATATTCTCAAGTTTGTCGAAAAAAGACATTTTATTTATTTCTTCTCCATAATCTCGCCGTCATTGCGAGGCACGAAGCAACCTTTTTTAGGACTAATAGGCTTAAACTTATTAAAAGGGTTGCTTCGTGCCTCGCAATGACGGCGAGATCTAAGCGATTTTAAAAGATGTTATTAGCCGCCTACGGAAAAACAAATAGTTTTAATTACTTTCATCTATCATTTCTTTCATTCAAATCATTTAATCATTGGTTAAATAAGGAAAATGATTTGTCATTTAGTCTTCAACCAATATCTTTGCCTATGGCAATAATAAAATCTTCCCAAGAGGAGAAAACCCCAAGCTCAAGACTGTTCGGCGTTGGTCTTACATTTGACGATGTTCTCCTAATGCCCGCTTATAGCGAAGTTCTTCCCCGCGACGTAAACATCCAATCGCATCTCACCAAAGAAATAATACTGAATGTACCCATATTGTCCGCAGCAATGGATACGGTTACGGAAGCCAATCTGGCCATTGCTTTGGCAAGGGAAGGCGGACTAGGCATTCTGCATAAAAACATGACCATTGAGAAGCAAGCCGAGCAGGTACGCAAGGTAAAACGTAGCGAAAGTGGGATGATAATAGACCCAATCACCCTTACTGCCGATGCCACCGTTGCCGATGCCTTGCGTATGATGCGGGAAAATAAGATTGGCGGGATACCGATTGTAGATGCCAATAACATGTTGGTGGGTATATTGACCAACAGGGATTTGCGCTTTGAAACTGCCAATAAAACCAAAAAGATAAGCGAGGTAATGACATCTACCAACCTTATTACGGCACCCGATGGTACTGATTTAAAGAAGGCAGAAAAGATATTGCAACAATATAAGATTGAGAAACTACCTGTGGTGAGTAATGATGGTCATTTGATAGGATTGATTACTTACAGGGATATTTTGCAACTGAACAACAACCCTAATGCGGTAAAGGATAGCTACGGAAGGTTGCTGATTGGTGCTGCTCTAGGCATAACAAAGGATATGTTGGACAGAGCTGCTGCCTTGCAACATGTGGGGGTGGATGTAGTAACGCTTGATAGCGCACACGGACATAGCAAGGGCGTAATTGATGCACTGAAAGAACTACGCAAGAACTTTAAGAACCTACAGATAATAGCAGGCAATGTGGGTACTGCCGAAGGGGCAAAAGCATTGGCAGAAGCCGGTGCGGATGCAGTAAAGGTTGGCATTGGTCCAGGATCCATCTGTACCACGCGTATAGTGGCGGGTGCGGGTGTGCCACAATTGACGGCAGTAATGGAAGCTGCGGAAGCATTGAAATCGATGGGCATTCCTGTTATTGCAGATGGCGGTATCCGTTATACGGGCGATATGGTGAAGGCATTGGCTGCCGGTGCAAATGCGGTAATGATGGGCAGTGTGTTTGCAGGTGTGGAAGAAAGTCCGGGAGAAACAATCATATTTGAAGCAAGGAAATATAAGGAATATAGGGGGATGGGAAGCCTTGGGGCAATGAGCCAAGGCAGTGGCGACAGGTACTTTCAGGATGTGGAAGACGGTATTAAGAAACTAGTTCCGGA
>JANYEU010000169.1 GCA_025362915.1 Chitinophagaceae bacterium
CGTCTGGGGGGCGTGAGGTCGCTGGTTCGAATCCAGTCGTCCCGACCAAAAAAGAGTTGAATCGTAATGAATCAACTCTTTTTGTTTTTAGGCAGGTGCACCACAAAAATCTTTTTTTTAATTTTTTTAAAACTGATATATTGTTACAGAGGTCTACTATTCAATTATTAAGATTCAAGTTTTCATTCTTTCTATTGCCAGTATATCTTTTTGCACTTAGCCTTGTGCCAGATATAAATATTGGAAGGGCGGCACTCGTTTTCTTTATACTACACTTTCTTATATACCCTTCCAGTAACGGATACAACAGCTATATGGATAGGGATGAGGCAAGCATTGGCGGAATTAAAAATCCATTACAACCCACAAAACAGTTATTCGTCGTGAGTGTTTTGATGGATGTTTTATCTTGCCTATTAGCCTTGTTTGTTAGTAATACAACTTTTTTATTGGTATTGATTTATATTATTTTCAGCAGGTTGTATAGTTATCGTGCCATCAGGCTCAAACGCTTTCCCATTATAGGTTTCCTTACGGTTATCCTCAATCAGGGAGGCACTACCTTTTACTTGGTTTATCATGCGGCATCGGCAAATCTTACGCATAATATTCCTTGGGATGGAATGCTGATCAGCACGTTGCTTATTGGTGGCTTTTATCCCATCACTCAAATTTATCAGCATGAACAAGATGCAAAAGATGGCGTTACCACCATAAGTATGAAGCTAGGAAAGAGGGGTACTTTTATTCTTTGTGGCTTGCTTTATAGCATTTCCTTTGGGCTTTTGTTGCGTCATTTCTATCTGCTGCAGCAAGTAAGTTCTTTTATCATCATTCAAATCTTATTTGCTCCCGTTATCGTTTATTTCTTGTACTGGTTTTTTTCTGTATGGAAGGATGCTTCAAAAGCAGACTTCGCGCATACCATGCGGATGAATTGGTTAGCTTCAACGGTTACAAATATTTCATTCATAGTTCTTATCTTTCTAAATAATCATAAATAAACATTTTGGCTACAGTTATTTCTATTGGTACATCGGTTCCGCAATACAAGCATTTACAAGAGGATATTTTGCACTTTATGCAAGAAATATTCAATGTTGATGATGATGAAAAGCGGAAATTACGTTACCTATACCATCAAAGTGCCATAAATACCCGCCATTCTGTATTGCCCGATTTTGGTCAGCTAAAAGAACAAAGGGAATACATGGTTGCACCATTTCCTAGTTTGGACAGGCGTATGGATGTATACGATAAGGAGGCTTTGCCCCTCAGTTTAGGTGCTATTAAGGATTGTTTGGGCGATAAGATAAACCCAGCCAATATTACACACCTGATAACCGTAAGCTGTACAGGAATGAGTGCCCCAGGGCTTGACCTTCAAATTGCAGAAGCATTACAACTTGCTCCTACCGTTTTCAGAACTTCCATAAACTTTATGGGCTGCTACGCAGCGATTCATGGACTGAAACTTGCAAAACTCATCATGAATGGAGATGCAAAAGCCAAAGTGCTTATCGTTTGTACCGAACTATGTACCATCCACTTTCAGGAAGATTATACGGCAGATAGTGTAAGCAGCAGCCTATTATTTAGTGATGGTTGTGCGGCGGCGTTGGTTACCAATGGCGAAGAAGGTAAAGGCTTTGAATTGCTGGCATTTAATAGCGAAATAGATAGTAAAGGCAAGGGCGATATGAGCTGGAAGCTGAGTAGCAAAGGCTTTTTGATGAGTTTGAGCAGCTATGTGCCAGACATCATCAAGGCAGATATTTCGGGCTTGGTGCAGCGTGCATTGTTACCCAACAACCTCACCATTACCGATATTGCCCATTGGTGCATCCATCCGGGTGGACGGAAAATACTGGAAGCTGTGGAGCAATCCCTTTCCATACACAAACCACAATTGCAGGACAGCTATGGGGTTCTAGGTAAATATGGCAACATGAGTTCGCCCACAATCCTGTTTGTAATGAAGGAAATGTTGGCAAAGGCAAATGCGGGAGAACACTTGTTTGGCTGCGCCTTTGGCCCCGGATTAACCATGGAAACATTAACCGCAAGGTTTGCCACTAACCGCAATTAAGTTTAAATTCGCCACAAAGACACAAAGTCTCAAAGTTGCACTAAGAAGATGAAGAAGAAAAGGAAAAGAAAATTAAGTATGCTCCATTAACTTGATGGCATTGCGCTTGAAAGACATATTAAGGTGTTGAAATTCTTTGTGCAACTTTGAGACTTTGTGTCTTTGTGGCAAAACCTTTTAATTTATGCCCGATTTTAAACAGCGTAGCCCTTTAAAAGAACTCCTCGATGATGATGATGTTTCTTTTAAGGATATTAAGCAGAATATGATGGAATTGAATACCATCAACACCCTTTTGGGCGGGCATTCCATTACCATAAAGGGCGTTAAGGCTTTATTGAATGATAAGGATGCAAATACACCCATCATCTGCGAAATAGGTTGTGGCGGCGGCGATAATCTCCATGCTGTAGCCTCTATATTTAAGAAAAAGCACAAATGGGTGAAGCTGATAGGCATTGATATTAAACAGGAATGCATTGACACTGCAACAGAATCTTTCCCTGATGCTACGGCTATGTGGATATGTAATGATTACGTTAAAGCAACCTTTATTCAGCAGCCCGATATTATATTCTCTTCTCTTTTCTGTCATCATTTTAGTAATGAACAATTGGTGCAGCAACTACAATGGATGCACCAAAACTGCAGCAAAGGGTTCTTTATAAACGACCTGCACCGGCATCCGCTTGCCTATTATTCCATCAAGTTCATCACGCAGTTATTTTCCAAATCATACCTCGTAAAAAACGATGCGCCCATTTCTGTGCTGCGTGGATTTACCAAAAAAGAATGGGAAGCCATCCTTAAGCAGGCAGGTATCACCAATTATTCCATAAAATGGATGTGGGCGTTCAGGCATTTAATCATTGTGCGGGTATAATGCAGAAAAATAATCCATACACAGATATTGCCGTTGTGGGCGGCGGCTTGGCAGGTCTTTGCTTTGCCATACAGGCTGCGGACAAGGGTTATTCCGTTGCACTCTTCGAAAAGGAAAAATACCCCCATCACAAGGTTTGCGGAGAGTATATAAGTATGGAATCATGGCAGTTTCTTATCAGTTTGGGCTTGCCATTGGGCAGTTTGCAGCTTCCCCATATCAATCAGTTGCAGGTGAGTTCTGTTAATGGCAAACTGTTCTCGCACAGTCTGCCGTTGGGCGGTTTTGGTATCAGCAGGTACCAGATAGATTATTTATTGGCAGAGATTGCCATCAAAAAAGGGGTTCAGTTATTTACCCAAACCAAGGTGAATGAAGTGGTTTTTAATGAACAACAAACTGAATCATCCACCCAAAAATCTTCTTTTACCCTCAGCTTACAATCCCTTTCTGGTGATATGGAAAGTAAGTTGAGTGCGGAATGGACTGCTGCCATTGCAGTGGGTAGTTTTGGCAAAAGAAGTAACCTAGATGTGAAATGGGAGCGCAATTTTGTTCAGCAAAAGCCCAATAAACTCAATAACTACATCGGTATAAAGTATCATATCCGTTACAACCACGCTGCCGACACCATTGCCTTGCACAACTTTCTGAATGGCTATTGCGGCATGAGCAAGATTGAAGATGACAAAAGCTGCCTCTGCTACCTGACAACTGCACAAAACTTGAAGGATAACGGCAATTCCATCAAACGTATGGAGCAGCATATTTTGCACAAAAACCCTTTTTTGAAAAAGATATTTAACGAAGCTGAGTTTTTGTTTGCGCAGCCAATAACCATCTCTCAGATTAGTTTTCAGCCGAAGGAAAGTGTAGAAAACCACCTATTGATGGTGGGCGATGCAGCCAGTAGCATCACGCCGCTTTGTGGCAATGGCATGAGTATGGCGATGCACGCAAGTAAGCTGTCTTTTGAGCAGGTTGACTTATTCCTTCAAAAAAAGATTAGCAGAACGGCGATGGAAACAAGCTATCAACAGGCTTGGAAAAAACAATTTAGCTCACGCCTTGCCGCTGGGCGTTTGATACAATCTATGTTTGGCAGCGTAGCCACATCCAACCTATTGGTGGGCACCATGAACCTGTTTCCATTTCTGGCAACGCCATTGATAAAAGCTACACACGGGCGGGCATTTTAGCATTTCGTTTGTCAAAAGACGTTGCTTTTTCTATTTACTGGCAAATAATTCTTTTTTATAAGATTTCTTATCTTTTGGAATGATTCTTTTTGTTCAATAAAATACCAGAAAAAGTACGGAAAGGTGCTAAATAAAAGCCACAGGCTGCCTTGCGGGAAAATAGCGGGCTTTTTCAGTTGAAAAAACCCGCTATTTTCCCGCAAGGCAGCAAATTCAGTTGAAAATGGACTTGTGTTTAGTGGGAGGACTATAATTCAGTTGAAAAAGCCCGTTATTTTCCCGCAAGGCAGTTAATTCAGTTGAAAATGGACTTGTGTTTCGTGGGAGGACTATAATTCAGTTGAAGAAACCCGTTATTTTCCCGCAAGGCAGTTAGTTCAGTTGAAAATACCTGTTATTTTCACAGAAGGCAGCCTGTGGCTTTTATTTCATCCTTTTGGGCGAAAAAAGTTTATTTGTCAAGATGAAAAATCTTATCTATCCAAAAATTAGAAACATAATTGGATAAGGAAAGCCATTAAATTATTGCATACAGCATGGTTAATTTGTTAGCATTGGTTGCCATTAATGTTGCTAAACCAGCAAGCTTTAAATATCTTTCAACAAGCAGGATGGCACATTTCACTTACTTTTATCTGATGAACATAGATATTATTGCCGAAATAGAATTTAGGACGGCAAGAAGCGGTGGCAGCGGGGGACAAAACGTGAATAAGGTGGAAACGATGGTGGAAGGAAGATGGAATGTGGATGCTTCCTTATTGGTGGGCGATGCGCAAAAGATATTGATACACCAACGGTTGGCCAACAAGATTACAGGCGAAGGATTGCTATTGGTTAAATCTCAAACGGCAAGAACACAGTTGGATAATAAGGCCAATGTGGTGGAAAAAATGAATCAATTGGTTAATCAATCATTGATAAAAAAGAAGATAAGGATAGCCACACATCCTAGCAAAGCGGCCAAGGAAAGACGGATAGAAGGCAAGAAAAGGAATGCATTCATCAAACAGCAACGTAGTAAAATAAACAAGGGAGACTATTAAGGATGAAGAGAGCCGTTACGATAATAATATCATTGTTTCTTTTTGTTTTCCTCGCCATTTCATGGCAGGATAAGGAGCCATCCACAAAAGTAATTGGCAAGCTCATTCCTTTTATTGTACCCAAAGGTTGGCCGAAACCAGTGTATGATTTTAAAAAGAACCCAGTAACGGAAGAGGGCTTTGAGCTAGGAAGAAAACTGTTTTATGATGGGCGTTTGAGCAAGGATGGTAACTTTCCCTGCGCCAGTTGCCATCAGCAGTTTTGCGCCTTTGCCACGTACGATCATAACTTTAGCCACGGATTTAATAACGCGCAGACCACAAGGAACTCTCCAACACTTTTTAACCTTGCCTGGACAAAAGACTTTATGCTTGATGGGCGCATCCATCAGTTGGAATTGCAACCTATTGCTCCTATAACCGCCCATAATGAAATGGGTGAGAACATGGATAGTATTATCTTGAAATTGAAGAAAGATACTGTCTATAAAAGGATGTTTACGAAGGCTTTTGGCTCGGCAAGCATCACTACACCACGTATAATGAAGGCACTTACCCAATATATGTTGCTGTTGGTGAGCAGCAACAGCACGTACGACAAAGTGATGCGGGGAGAGGAGAAGTTTATACTGCCTCAGCAATTGGGGTACGAAATATTTAAGCGCAAGTGCGTTTCCTGCCATACCGAGCCCTTGTTTACAGATAACAGCTATCGGAATATTGGGATGACTTCAGATGCTTACCTTAAAGATTCTGGCAGGATGCGGGTGACGGGAAGGAGGGAAGACTCCTTGAAGTTTCGGGTTCCTAGCCTGCGGAATGTGGCTTTCTCGGCACCTTACGGGCATGATGGAAGATTCTTTAGTTTGATGAATGTATTTGAGCATTATAGAAAAGGTATTGTGGATGGGCCTACAACCGATAGCCTATTGAGGCATAAGATGCCGCTTTCCAATTATGAGATAGGGCAACTTACCGCTTTCCTTTACTCTTTGAGTGATACTGCCTTTATAAAGGATAAACGTTTTGCCGATCCGATGAATCCGTATGCAATTCCTTCGTTCATTCACCTGCACTAGTGCTACATTTGCTTTTTTAAATACATTAGCATTAGGAAGTAGAGATGTGTTGTCATTTCTGTTTATTTTTAACCTTTCTGTGTAATGAATCAGTTTATTTCATTCAAATCAGCTTAATCATAACTCCCATTGAGTAATATAAAGAAACTAGCTTCGCAAACCATGTGGTATGGATTAAGTTCTATTGCCGCAAGGTTTATTAATTATTTATTGACACCATTTTTAACCTATTCGCATGTTATCAAAACATCCGACTTTGGTAAGATGGGGCTTATCTATTCTACCCTACCTGTGCTGAATGTATTGTTTACTTATGGCTTCGAAACTGCCTACTTCCGCTTTTCTTCACGTGAAGAATACAAAGAATCTATCTATAGCACTACCGCCATTTCCTTGTTTCTATCCACCATCATGTTTACGGTTTTATTATGGTACAATCAAAGTTGGATAGGAGGTGCAACAGGTTTGGCAGACATTCCCCAACTGATAAAACTAAGTATTCTCATCATTGCTTTCGATACGTTGAGTGCCATTCCATTTGCCAAGCTTAGGCAAGAGGGGCGACCGATAAAGTTTGCCATCATCAAGATTTTGGGTATTTGCATAAACATGTTCCTTACTTGGTTCTTTATTGGCTACTGTGCAGGGACTTTGGAGAAGAATCCGGATAGTATTCTTAAGGTTGTTTATAATCCACAAATAAACCCCATTGTTTATGTGGTATTGGCCAACTTGGTGCAATCTGTTTTCACCCTGCTGCTGTTGTTTGCAGAAATAAGGCTGATACGCTTCCGCTTCAATACAATACTTTGGAAAGAGATGATGGTTTACTCTTTGCCATTATTGATAGTAGGTTTTGGGGGGATTATCAATGAAACTTTTGATAGGTTGATGCTGGATAAATGGTTACCCGGCACACAAGAGTTTAAGGAAGCGCAAGTGGGTGTTTACAATGCCTGTTATAAGCTATCCATACTTATTACCTTGTTTATACAAGCATTTAAGATGGGGGCGGAACCTTTCTTTTTCAAACAGGCAGAAAGTGGAAACCCGCAGCGGGTGTATGCAAGGG
>JANYEU010000181.1 GCA_025362915.1 Chitinophagaceae bacterium
ATGTGTTTGCGTGATACTATGTGACAGGGCAACAATTTCTAATTCTATTTTCTTCATAACGACCCTTACTTTTCTTTGGTAGGTGGCAAAATTAAGGTCTAAAGGCTTAGATAAGTTTAGTTATAAGTAATAAGTTGTAAGTTTTAGGTTTGTGGTCTTATAATATAGGTTGCAAGTTGCTGGTTACTGGTTTCTAGTACTGGCAACCAGTAACCTAACCAGTAACTTATAACTTACAACGTAGAACGTACAACTTACATTTGCGTTTTTACGGTAGAAAATTAGGATTTATATGAAATACGAGGTGGGTGATGAGATTATTGTTCTGCATAGCAACGAAGAAGGCAGGGTGGTAGAGATAATGAACGATAAAATGGTGATGATAAAAGTGCGCGGCGTGAAGTTTCCTGCATATATGGATCAGATTGACTTCCCTTATTTCTATCGGTTCAGTAAAAAGAAACTGGTGGAAGAGGTAAAGAAACCAAAAGTATTTCTGGATAACATCCCCAAAGAAAAACCTGAATCGAACAAGATAAAAACAGAAGATGGTGTTTGGGTGGTGCTGATTCCAAAGTTTGTATTGGATGAATTTAATGACGACGTGGTAGAAACACTCAAGATTTATTTGGTTAATAAAACAAATGCTAGCTACTCATTCATATATAAACAACAGTTTTTGAATGAGACCAACTTTGAAATCCATAACCAAATTGGCTCGTTCCAAGATTTTTACCTGCACGATATTGACTTTGAAAAAGTAAATGATACGCCTTCGTTTCATATAGACTTTGCGTTGGCAACACCCGACAAAAAGAAGGTGGAGCATTTTGAAACTTCCTTAAAGATTAAGCCCAAGCAATTATTTCAGAGGATAGAAGAGATGAAGGATAAGAACCTGCCATCCATCACCTATAAACTCTTTGATACTTATCCTGATTACATACCAGAAGATAAGTTTGAATTGACTTCGCTTACCCAAAAAGGATTTAAGGTGTATGAGGTAGGCGATACAAGAAAAAATCTGGAACCTTCAAGGTCTATCGTCGATTTGCACATAGAAAAACTGATTGATGATTGGAAAGGGCTTTCTAATAGGCAGATACTGGATATTCAACTAAAAGAATTTGAAAAGTGGTACGATCTGGCCATTGCACACCGTCAGGCAAGTCTTATTGTCATTCATGGTATAGGAAAAGGCAGGTTAAAGGAAGATATACACGACTTCTTGAAGCCTAAAAAGCAGGTAAGAAGCTTTATTAATAAGTACGACAGTCGCTTTGGGTACGGTGCTACCGAGATATTGTTTGGGTATTAGATTACTCTCAACACATAGTAATATGCGTAGGTAGATAGGAAACATAGAAGTTTCTATCTATTCATCTTTTAGTTTAAGCAAAATAGTTCTCAATTCTTGGTTTGTTTTATGACCTAAATCACTATTTACTACCCGACCTTCTTTATTTATCAATATATACCTTGGGATGGTATTTATATTAAACTTTCTGTAAAGAGCAGGATATTGAAGTGTGTTGAGTTTATAATGATCTCCCCGAATTGTTTTTGCAAGTGTATTCCAATTATCATCGGGGGAACTAGAACTGGCTAAACAAACAAATGCAATACCACTATTTTTTAATTCTTCCTTCAATGGGGCCATTTGTTGCATCCCCATCTTGCAAGGTATGCACCAGGTTTCCCAAAAATCCAACAATATAACCTCACCTCTATATGGTTTTGTAAGCGATTCATACATATTGTCAGGATCCAAACCTCTGTTATCTTTTAATACTGCCCCTTCATTCTCCTTTAAAGTCCCACCAACTGCTTTATTTACTTCTTCAAAGTAATCACCAAATACTGGGTTGCTAAACTTCTTTCGCAAATCTTTTACATCACTTCTTGCAAGCGGCATTGCCATTGGTAAGTTCAATCTATTGGTTGCATCGTTCAGCGTCATTATATCTACTACAAAGTCTGGTAAATCTAAATAACTTTTCAAGTATTGTTGCGGTGTCTGGCTTTGCAGTTTAGCCGCTATATCATCTATATGGTTAGAATATTTACTCTTGAATTTACTGGTGAGTGCCTGATAATAATCGAAACTATCTGCTGCATCCTTATTAAGGTTATGAATGGCATCAAACCAGGTATATAATGTTTCATCATCTTTCGAAAACTTAATGCCATCCCTTTTCATTTGTTTCATAATGGAAAGAAGGCTATAGTCTGGCTTTCTCACCTCTGGCAATGATTCTAGCAAGTGTAAAACTGCCGCAGACTCTTTGCCCATTAGGTTAAATGTATCTCGCAGCGTAGTTTTTAATGTATTCAGGAATGTGGTGCTAAAAGGTGCTGGCGTCAAGTAATTTTTCGAATAATCTGTTATGTGGTTATCCCTTTTGTATTTATACTCCCTATTGGCATTGTAGTTAACCAAGTAATTACAGTAAATGTTATTGTTTTGTGCATGAATTATTTTGGCAGTCTTCTCGCTTATGGCATCGGTAGATAAATGGGTAAGTACCCATTCGTCTTCTTTTCTTTTTATTTTCAATATATTGTTAGTGAAGGTGTTTAGTTGATATTCATCGGTAGAGTCGGTTGATACCAATGTTTGTACTGTATTTTCAGGTTTCTTTAAAAACTGATACAACTCATTGTTTACCTCTGCATTATCACCCATATATAATGTATGTAGGTACAAAAACTTTTCTGTAGTAGTTTTTGGAGGGTTGTTAAACATAGAAAAATAACAAACCGTCTCTTGTCCTGGTTCCAAATAAACATTTTCTGCATGATATTCATTTGCATAAAGCAAGGGGATCCTTACAGGATAGATCCCGGGATGGCATATCGGGATCCGCACCTCAAAACTACCATCATCTGCCATTTGCAAATTTTTGGCGAGTGTTCCAGCAACTATGGAATATGGGTCGGCATATTTTATTACCTTGGTCGAGTATCCTTCCACATATCCCCGTAAGGTTGCGTATCCATTTGTAAAAAATGGTGTGGGGAATACAGCTTTCTGTGGGATCGTTTTATGATAATTGATGTTTATCATATTGTGGCTACACAATACTTCTTGTGTGGCAGATACACCTACATAGCAATCACCTCCGTTAGTGCTGTGTAAGTAAACGGTGGTGGTGACGGTGCCGTTCTTAAGAGTTAATGTCTAAATGTTGTTTAGTACATTCACTTTTTCGTAATGCCAAATTTTATTATTATAAATGGCAACACTATCATATAAACCCAGCAGCCATTTGCCATTATTATCTTTAGTTATCCAGTTACCCATCAAATCTTCGGGGAGGATAGACTTTTTAGAAACAAAGCTAATATCATATATCTTCCACTTAGAGGTTTCACTCTCTATAAAGTTAAACTTACTAACGCTTGCATCCAGCTTAGGATAAATCAATTCAAAGTGACGGACACCACTATCGGGCATCATCCATTTTTTGTTAAATCCTACCTCTAACCCTTTCGAGCCAATGCTTTTATATTTCATTCCACCACCCGAAGGTTGTATATAACAACCAGAATCTATGATTAGCCAGCCTGTAGAAGGAAACGTCACCTTAAAAAATAGAGAGGTAGTAGATTCTGTAAGTTCTATCCGTTCTATCTTGATGGCGGCATCAATGGTAGAACTAAATACGGGGTTATTGATAACTTTTTGTGCTGATGAGGTTATTACAGTCAATAAAATAATCAGTAAGGATAAAAAGGGTTTTTTAGGAAGCATCATTTTTGTTTTTTTAAGGATTCGAATGCAGGGGGTAATTTGGATTGAATTATAAAAGCAAAATATAAAGTGTAAATAATACAATTTTATACACTCTTAAAAACAGCTATTCGTTACAAATAATACAACTATACTCTTTTCTGTCACCCTATGCTCTTTTGTGTCAGGCCTATATTTGGTTATCGAAATAAAGAAGAGCCTTATTAAATTGTTTGCGGTAACCCAATTAATCGGTTTGTCAGCATGAAGTGAAAGTGATTCATCCCAATCAACCTACGTGCAACCCTGCCGCAAGTTTGCGGCAACCCAATCAATAGGTTTGTCAGCATGAAGTGAAAGTGATTCAACCCAATCAATCGACGTGCAACCCTGCCGCAAGTTGCGGCAACCCAATCATTCGAAGGGCAAACATGAACCTTGTGTCCCTCGTGAAAATCCTTGTGTCCCTTGTGGTTAAACCAACACTACCAGTTAAACTTCACCAACCTTTCCACCGCAGCTTCCAGTGTGCTTTCCTTTTTGGCAAAACAGAACCGCAATGCCTTATTGTCTATCGCATCCTTATAAAATGCACTCACAGGTATGGTTGCCACGCCACATTCCTTCGCCAATCTTTCCGATAAAACCGCTTCGGTTTCTTGGCTGATGCCTTCATAACTATACAATTCAAAATAACTACCATGCGATTCGATGATTTTCAACGGTGTTGCAGCCATCAAACTACGGAAATAATCACGCTTCTTTTGTAGTGTTGGTGCCAGTTCCAGATAAGCGTTTTCGTTATGCAGGTATTCTGCCAGCGCCACTTGCACTGGACTATTCACGCTGAAACAATTAAACTGATGCACTTTCCTGAACTCTTTGGTAAAGGCAGCGGGGGCAATGCAATAACCCATCTTCCAGCCGGTACAATTATACACTTTGCCAAAGGAGAAACAAACGAAAGTCCGTTGCAATAAATCGGGATAACGCAACAGGCTATAATGCGGTAGATCATCATAAATTAGGTGTTCATAAACCTCATCGCTAATGATGATGATGTCTGTTCCTTCCACCACCTTCTGTAGTTGTTCTATATCATTTTCGGACAATACCGCCCCCGTAGGATTGTGTGGCGAGTTGAGTATGAGCATCTTTGTTTTAGGCGTGATAGCCTTCTGCACATCCGCCCAATTAATGGAATACGTGGGATATTGAAGCTGCAAACGCACTACCTTACCACCATTCACTTCTATATTTGGAATGTAACTATCGTAGGCGGGCTCAAACACAATCACCTCATCGCCACTGTTTATTGCGGCGGTTATGGCTGTATAAATGGCATACGTGCCGCCAGGTGTTATGGTTATTTCTGCAAGTGCATCCAGCTTGGTGGTGTATAATCTTTCCACTTTTGCAGCAATGGCTTCCAGTAGTGGCGTATACCCCGCCATAGGCATGTATTGGTTATAATTATTCAGCATTGCCTTGGTTACAAGCTCTGTAAGTTCCTCACTCATCGGATAATCTGGAAAGCCCTGCCCTAGGTTTATTGCCTTGAATTGCGCAGCCAGAGAACTCATAACCGTAAAAATGGTAGTGCCTACATGCGGTAGTTTCGATGTGATCATGCGGCAAATTTAGTAGCGTAGGTATTAACCGCAAAGGACGCTGAGATATTCCGCAAAGAAAGCAAAGAAGACTTTATTGGGTTATATAAATGCTCTTCATAAATAAACCTCGCTTTCATACCCCCAGCTTTGCATCCTTCAAAGTGGAACGCTTTACCTAAAACAAACAATCCTTCTTTGCGTAAAGGCTTTGCTATCCTTTGCGGTTAATCTTTTTTCTTATAATCCTACTTCAACTATGTGTTGAAGTTTTTTCTTTACTCTTACAACCAAATTAAACAGGTACTTTCAACGAAAAATAAAAAGGTATGGCTACTAAAATGTTTATTCCACCAATTGCCGACTACAGAAATCATTTGTGTATGGTACTTACCTACATAATGGCACATATTGGGGTAAGTAAAATGGAGGGGATGCCCTCATTTGGTTTGGAGGGGGTAACGGATTATGCGGCTACAGAAAAGTTGATGACAAAGATCAAGACTTGCAAACCAACCAAACAACTTAAAATTACAATTCACGATATGTCGCTGATTTATACTTGCCTTGTTTGTATGAATAGGATATTGGTGAGTGATCACGATGAATTTTTAGCCCCACATATACTTTCCATGCTTCCAGAAGGGCATTACATGAAAGATTTTAAGGTATTTAGAGACGAAATGATATACGTAAACAATCATTTGATACAAGATGCGGAAGCAAAGAATACTAAGCATAACATAAAATTCCCTGTAAAAGATACTTTGGGGGCAATGGATATTAATTAGGATTGTTTGGATGGAAAATCACTGCATAAAAAGAAAGTATGATTACAAATATTGATGAGTTGGATCCGAATAAGCAATATTCTTATGCCGATTATCTGACATGGCATTTTGATGAACGCGTAGAGCTTATAAAAGGATGGATTAGCAGGATGAGTCCTGCGTCATTGGTTTTACATCAGGTAATTTCCATGTCGCTAAGCAACCAAATCTTTTCTTATTTGAGAGGTAAACAATGCAAGGTGTTTGCTGCGCCTTTTGATGTAAGGCTTACCAATAAACGAAGACAGGTTTCCGATAAATCCATCGTCTCTGTGGTGCAACCGGATATTTCTGTGATATGCGACATGGAAAAATTGGATGATAAGGGATGTATCGGTGCGCCAGAATGGATAATAGAAATTTTGAGTCCGGGCAATGCCAGGAAAGAAATGAAAGAAAAGTTTTCCTTGTATGAAGAGAATGGCGTGAAGGAATATTGGGTTGTTTCTCCCATCTATGAGATTGTACAGGTATATGATTTGATAAATGAAAAGTTTGTATGGCGGAATAACTACGTGAAAGAAGATATGATACCTGTTGGCATATTTGAAGGATTTATGATAGATTCTAATAGCATGTTTTCCTAGGCTTATGCATTGGTCTTGCTTTACACTTACAACTTATACGAATCAAGGGTTGAAACTAATAAAATGCTTTTATGGGTATTTAAGGCAACAAAGAATGGTTACAGCAAGTCCTGAAAAGACGGATTATGATAGCAATGGGGTAAAACCCCTCGCATCCCAAACAATTTTATCATCTTTTTCGATGGGTTAAAACTGTCATAATCCGTCCTTTCAGGACTTTATACAACCTGTTTATTAACTAGGCCATTGAATATTTTCAACCCTTGATTCGCGCAACTTATAACCTAATATCTATTACTTCCTGTTTCTTATCTTCGCCCAATGGAAATAACCTACACATTACCCGAAATAGACGTTGTTGCCAAACAGGTCTGGGAGGAAGGTAAGCAATATAAGGTCTGGGCTTTTTATGCGGAGATGGGCAGCGGTAAAACTACTTTTATACATGCTTTGTGTAACCTGTTGGAGGTGGAAGACGTGGTAAGTAGTCCCACTTACGCCATCATGAACGAATATAAAAGTAAGGTTGTAGGAACCATTTGCCATACTGATTGGTATAGGCTTAAAGATGAAAATGATGCCATACACACTGGCGTAGAAGATGCCATTCATAACGCAGATTTAAGCTTGATAGAATGGCCGGAAAAGGCAGAAGGATTACTGGAAAAAGGAACATTCAAGATTGTGATTAAAGTAATTAATGCATCCACTCGAACACTTACTACATCGGTTTAGTAGATGTATAAAATTTATTGTTTGATAAGAAATTATAAATAAGTAATTTTAGCCCTCTCAACTACACTTTAAAAGTAATTAATACGGAAAATGGCAACTAATAAACCGCTTATCACAACCTCGTTTAGTTACGAAACACTAGAAGAAACTTTGGACATCAAGCCGCAAGGGGCACAATTGGAAATAGGTATTCCAAAAGAGTTTGCCTTTCAGGAAAACCGTATATCCCTTTCGCCAGAAGCTGTTGGTGTGTTGGTCAGTAATGGTCATAGTGTGATGGTGGAACATAATGCAGGTATTGGCAGCCATTATACGGATAGGGATTATGCCGAGGCAGGTGCCAGCATTGTTCATGATAAGGCACAAGTTTACAGAGCCCCAATGTTGTTAAAGAGTGCGCCTGTGGTGGAAGAAGACATGGATTTGATACAAGTGAACCAAACCATCATTTCGCCCATACACCACTCGGCTTTAAAGGCTTGCATCATTACTAAATTAATTGAGAAAAGAGTTACCGGACTAAGTTTCGAAAACCTAAAGGATGATAATGGCAGTTATCCTATTGTTCGTAGCATGAGCGAGATAGCTGGTAGCGCCTTGATGTTGATAGCAGGACAATACTTAAGTAGTTTCAATAAGGGAAAAGGAGTTTTATTAGGTAGCATTAGTGGTATTCCACCTACTAAAGTGGTTATAGTAGGGGCAGGAATTGTAGGCGAAACCGCTACACGGAATGCTTTGGCATTGGGTGCATCGGTAAAGGTTTTTGATAATAATATATATAAGCTTAAGGAATTGCAAAACAACCTTGGTCAACGTGTTTGGACAAGTGTATTAGAACCACGCATCTTGGCAAAGCAATTAAAAACCTGTGAGGTTGCTATCGGTGCATTGAGCAATGAATACGGGAGGGCGCCTGTAGTAGTTACTGAAGAAATGGTGGCAGCCATGCGTCCTGGAAGTATTATTTTAGATGTGGCAATAGATAGGGGAGGCTGCTTTGAAACGAGCGAACTTACCAGTCATGAGAACCCAACTTTTGTAAAGCATAACGTGATACATTATTGTGTACCTAATATTCCTAGTGGCTTTGCTCGTACTGCCAGCCAGGCAATAAGTAATGTATTGATGCCATTGTTGTTGACAATCAGCGATGCTGGGGGACTGGAAGAAATGATCTGGCAAAATGTAAACCTGCGGGAAGGCATATATATGTTTAAGGGGGCGTTGACAGATTTTTATATCAGTCAGAAATTCGACATGAAGTTTACCGATTTAAACCTCTTGATTGCGAGCAGGAGGTAAGTTAAAGTCGAAAGTCGAGAGTTTTAACTTACGACTTACGACTTTTGACTTTTTCAATATAAACTTTTAGAACATTGTTACAGAAGAGGATTTTAACTGCTGCGTTCTTTATTGAAATACTAAGTGCCACTTACCTTCTTGCCAATAGCGATTTCGCAGCATTGGCGAGTGTTTTATATTTCATCAGTGGATTGACGATAGCTATAGTTATTTTATTCCTTCCACAATCACACCTTCGTTTTAGTTTACCTAAGAAAACATTTTTCACAAATACTTTCAATGGATACAAGTTTTCTGCCATGGCTATCATGGGCGTAATGATGTGCCATTTTGGAATGCAATTCATGGACGATGCTCCGCTCGATTTTCATGATTCGGATATGCTTCCCATTATCAGGGTTATGAGCCAACGATTTGTAGCGGGACATTGGGCAAAAGTTTATGATGTTATTCCTAACATCTGGACGGGTATCAAACCAATTTATTTACCTGCCATGTGGCTGCCATTTACCGCAGCCGAATGGCTGCATGTAGATATTAGATGGATGACGATTGTTGCTTTATTCCTTGCTTTCTCCATGGCCATACTTCTATGGGATCCTTTTGCCAGTAAGCGTCTCTCACTTACTTACAAAGTATCTGTTTTCATGTTGTTTTGGTGGCTATTTACAAATGATTCAGCAGGATTGATTCCTTATACTGAAGAAGGAGTGGTCATCATTAACTACGTATGGTTAACCCTTGCATTACTCACGGAGAATTATTTATTGATAGGTATTGCCGCCTGCTTATGCCTATTAAGTAGATATGCTTTAATAGGGTGGTTGCCCGCCATGTTGGTATTATTATATGTTCAAGGAAAAAAGAAACAATGGTTGCATCTTAAGATAAGTGGTATCAGTTGTTTTATTATACTTGTTTTCTTGCCTTTTGGATGGAATATTATTAAAGATTTTATTAGTCTGCCAGGGGCATATATCAATTTTGCGGCAAGGGTATGGCATGATGGGCCTCATGTGTTTTATATCAGCCTTGGTTTTGCCAAATTTTTCGGATCAAACCACATTGCCTTGCAGCATTACCTTTTAATTACCCTAACGTTTGTAGTACCCATGCTTTTTGTACTTTTCTGTGCATGGGCAAACTACAAACGCAATGCAAACCTGCACAACATTGCCTTGGCAGCACTAAAAATATCCTTGGTTATCTTCTACACATTTGTAGATGTGCCTTACCTGTATCTATTCTATACTTCTCCTTTTATCAGTTGTATAATAGTTGCCTATTGGGTATCCTACAGGGAAAAAGAAAAGAAAGAAGTTTTACATACGTGATGTTGTTTTCTAAATCATGGTTTTATACGTAGTTCAAGTCAAAAAAAGTGTCTTTTACCTCTCCACCAGTCTTATCACCCATAAATATTACGAAAAGAACATCAAATAAACCTCATCGAACTGACAATGTATCAGGAAAATATCGAATAAACCTCAGGAGAGGTTAAATAAGCCCCACCGACGTGTCAATGTAACATACATTTTGACGAATAAAACCCTGCCAACGTCAAATAAAGTAGAGGTAACATTAAATAAACACCATCTATTTCAAGAGTTTTCTCGCATTATAAAAACTTTTCGCTATCCAACCATCTAAAATAACAATGGTATCATCAATAAAATGCCTGTCTTAAAATGGTTTTATGTTGATAGAAATAAAAAGCCCCGCACTTTCGATGCGGGGCTTAAACTTTCTTTTATTTATAAAGAAGCTATTATCTTAGGAATAACATTTCCCTATATTTAGGCAAAGTCCACTCTTCATCATCAACCAAATGCTCCAATTTATCAACATGATAACGAATTACATCAAAGTATTCACCCTTAACATCATCGCAATAAGCAATTGCCCTTTCTCTCATTTCTGGAATGTTGTTGGCAACTTTTCTAGCTTCTACCATAGCATTTACATTTTCGTAAATTACATTGATATGCTCGCTTACATCATTCAAAATAGCCAATTGACTCCTATAAGTATTTTCAGGTACACCAACAGCTTTCAAGCTTTCAATGTTTCCAGCCAATTGGGTTAGGTATTTAACCGCAGCAGGAATGATATGGTTAAGAGCCAAATCACCCATTACCCTTGCTTCAATTTGAACTTTCTTCAAGTACTTTTCTAATTCAATTTCATGGCGGGCTTCCAACTCACTATGAGAATATATATTGTTTTCTTCAAACAACTTCTTTGCCTTTGGTGTAACCATTGCATCCAAAGCTACTGGAGTTGTCTTTAAGTTAGGCAATCCACGTCTTTCAGCTTCTTTATGCCACTCTTCGCTATAACCATCTCCTTCAAACAATACTTTTTTGCTTTCAACAATGTAGCGTTGGATAGTTTGCATTACTGCAACTTCTTTCTTTTCACCCTTTTCAATCAAGCCATCAACGTCTTTCTTGAATGTTTTCAAGGTTTGCGCCATGATAGTATTCAGGATAGTCATTGGATTAGCACAGTTTGCGGTAGAACCTACTGCACGGAACTCAAATTTGTTACCGGTGAAGGCGAAAGGAGAAGTACGGTTTCTATCTGTATTATCCAACAACAATTCTGGAATGCTACGGTGGAGATCCAATTTCAAGATAGCTTCATCCTGTTCGTCGAAATTATCACCTACACGGCTTTCAACTTCTTCCAATACCTTAAATAGGTATTGACCTACGAAAACAGAAATAATTGCAGGAGGAGCCTCATTTGCACCCAAACGGTGATCATTCGGAGCAGATGCGATAGACGCTCTCAAAATATCAGCATAATCATGAACAGCCTTGATGGTATTAACAAAGAATGTCAAGAACATCAAGTTTGTTTTTGGAGTCTTACCTGGAGCCAATAAGTTTACACCAGTATCGGTAGCCAAACTCCAGTTATTGTGCTTGCCACTACCATTAATACCAGCAAAAGGTTTTTCATGTAGTAACACCCTTAATTTATGACGCTTGGCCACACGGCTCATTACATCCATCAATAAGGTATTATGATCTACAGCGATGTTTACTTCTTCAAATATAGGAGCACACTCAAACTGCGCAGGTGCAACCTCATTGTGACGGGTACGTAAAGGAATACCTAATTTGTATGCTTCTGTTTCGTAGTCACGCATGAAAGCGTAAACCCTTTCTGGAATTGAGCCAAAATAATGGTCTTCCAATTGTTGACCCTTAGCAGGTGCGGCACCAAATACAGTACGACCACTTTGGACCAAATCAGGACGGGCATTTGCCAAGGCTTCATCAATAACAAAGTATTCTTGCTCCCAACCTAAGGTAGCGGTTATTTTATTTACATTCTTATCAAAATAATGCGCAACATCAACCGCGTGTTTATTTAAAGCTTCCAATGCTTTTAATAAAGGAGCCTTATAATCCAATGACTCACCGGTATATGAAACAAACAATGTAGGTATACAAAGCGTTCTTCCACTTCCTATTTCAATAATGAAAGCTGGCGAAGAAGGATCCCAAGCCGTGTAACCACGTGCTTCGAATGTAGATCTTATACCGCCATTAGGAAAA
The DNA here is from genome assembly GCA_025362915.1 of Chitinophagaceae bacterium. Taxonomy (GTDB): domain Bacteria; phylum Bacteroidota; class Bacteroidia; order Chitinophagales; family Chitinophagaceae; genus Parasediminibacterium. Next base: position 12,370 of record JANYEU010000181.1, read on the forward strand.
GAAGAAGCATCAGGCTCTTGTTGAACCAAGGCAGCACCATCAAATTCTTCAATAGCTGTACCATCACTTTTCAATGTAAAGAAGGAATCATGTTTTTCAGCAGTGGAACCTGTTAGTGGTTGAAACCAGTGTGTAAAGTGTGTTACACCCTTACTTTCAGCCCAAGCACGCAAACCGTTAGCAATTTGACCAGCAACAGCCCTGTCAATTTTCTTTCCGCCCTTGATACTTCCTGCCAGACTTTTATAAGCATCGTCGCTTAAATATTCTCTGGCTGTCTTCATGGTAAAAACATTTTCGCCGAAAATGGCAGTGATTTTAGATGATTTCAAGCCATTGGCTTCTACCTCATCTGTAAGCTTTGTGATTGCATCAAACCTTAGTGACATGTTATAAAAATTTAATTAAGTGATTAATCCTCCAAAAGAAGTGTTTTTTTTCAGTTTTTCCAAAAAATCATTCTTAAAGTTGTAAAAAAATTTTTTTTCAATGTAAATCCTATATTTCGGAAATCTAACTTCTGCAGTTTGTTATATTGTTTTTTATATTATTTATTGGGAGTTGTTGTATTAGTAATAAATTAATATTCAAATTATTTTTCTTTCTTTGAAAATTTATCACTATTTTGCATCCGATTTTACAAAACAACGAATGTTTTGGTGTTTTATTTAATTAAAATGAAATCTCATAGCCCTTTACAGCTCTTTAACATATAATAAGATAATAACTTATTTATTCATTAATAAGTGCTGACCTTATAACAGAATTACATTGTTTACAAATTAGACTTTTAAAGTGTATTCGAATTTTATTTCCTTACACATTTATATAGTACCCGGTTTTTAAAACATGAGTTTTGTTTGGCAGATATAGAATTCTCTTGTTTCTTGGCTCCTGATCAAAGCAAAGATACTTTTGAGGTATTTGTCGGATAATTCTCTATTTTTTCTTAACAATTAAACAAAAAAACATGTTGAAAAAATTACTAACAGTAACAACAGCTATGGCAATCTTTTTTGCTGCAAACAGTCAGGATTCTACAAAAGGAACAACCACCTTCACAACTTCGGTTGATGCGTATTACAGATACGATTTCGCTGGAAAAGGTAACAACAACTACACTAGTTTTACTAACTCAACCAATTCGATGGAACTTGGTATGGCCTCTATCAGGGTGGATCATAGCATTGGTAAAGTATCTGCAACTGCCGATTTAGGCTTTGGAAGAAGAGCAGAAGAATTCTCTTATAATGATGGTTCTGGATGGAATGGTACTTCAGCAGCTGGTGGAAACCACTTTAACACACTTGCAGCCATTAAGCAAGCCTATGTTAGTTATCAAGCTACCAGTAAATTAAAGTTTACAATAGGTAAATGGGCTACGCATATTGGTTGGGAATTGTTAGACGCTTGTGCAAACCGTAACTATAGTATGAGTTATGGTTTCTCAGAAGGTCCTTTTTTCCATACAGGCGCTAAATTAGATATTACCTTGGGTGCAAAATCTGGTTTGATGGTTGGTATTGCAAACCCAACAGATCTTAGTACTACTGCTTCTGGTAATAAAATGGGCATAGCTCAGTTCTTTACAGGTACTAAAGACGATAAAGTAAAAGGCTATTTAAACTTTCAAGGCGGTACTGACGCAGCAGGAGATAAAATTGCTCAAGGCGATTTAGTATTAAACTTTGTTCTTAGCAGCAAGTGGGGATTGAACTATGACGGTACTTTACAAAGTTTTAAACCTATGGGCGGAACTTCTCATAGTTGGACAAGTAATGCAGTATATCTTAATTATGATCCAATCAGCAAATTCGGACTAACACTTCGTGGTGAGTATTTTGGTGATAATGATGGCGTTAAGCTTAATTTTTTAGATCCTGCCGCTGCTCCTGGTTCTTTTGCTGTACCAGTTAAAAGTGTAACAGCGTTTACTCTTTCTGGTAACTACAAAGTTAATAACCTAACAATAATACCAGAAATCAGATTTGACAATGCAGCTGAAAATGCTTTTTTGGATAAAGATGGTAAAGCTACCAAATCTGCCGCTAGCTTTATCTTAGCTGCAACTTACAAATTCTAATTAATTTCAGTTCATATTCTAGCTTGATGAAATGCCCACTGCACATTTCATCAAGTATAGAACTGCAAAAAGCAAGGGTTTACATAAAAAAGTAGCCTTAATCCGCCCTTTGTCAAATTAAAATTTTTTCAATGTGACTTTTTTTAAAGAATTACCCTTACTTTAGCAGAAAGCATCTAGTAAATGTGAAAAATATTTATTTATAATTTAAAACCCCCTACTATTATGGAATTGATTGGCACAACACCCACACCGAATTTCATTGAGAGATTCATCAAAGGAAAAAATTGGCGTTTAGGTATTACAATTTTTACCGGAAAAATTCTAGGACTTCTAGTCGTTTTGGCTGCAATGAAGTTATTGCCAGGTATGATAGCTACTCCCGCTTCAGCTGGAGAAACCTATACCCCGCATGAAACGATGTTGATGAACACTGCTAATACCATGTGGACATTGGTAGCGGCTTTCTTGGTATTTGGTATGCAAGCGGGCTTCGTTATGTTAGAAGCTGGTTTTGCCCGTCAAAGAGAAACTGTAAACGTATTGATGGAGTGTCTTTTTGATACCTGTCTTTGTGGCTTGCTTTTCTGGGCCATTGGTTATGCCTTCATGTTTAGTGATGGTAGTGGTTTTATTGGTAAGCACTGGTATTTTTTACAAGGTGCGCCAGACACTTATCTTACTACAGGTATCCCTGTAATTGCACACTGGATTTTCCAATATGCTTTTGCTGATACTTGTTCTACAATTGTATCTGGAGCGATGATTGGTCGTACAAGCTTTAGGGGAGATATCCTTTACAGTATCGGTATCACTGGTTTCATCTATCCAATCATTGGTCACTGGGCTTGGGGACCAGATGGTTTCTTGGCTTTAATGGGATCAACTGGTAACTGGATGCCTTCTCTAGGTCAAGGTTTCAGAGATTTCGCGGGTTCTACTGTAGTACACACCATTGGTGGTATTGCTTCATTGGCTGGTGCTTTGGTTCTTGGACCACGTTTGGGTCGTGTGTTTAAACGCGACGGCGGCGGACCAATGAGCGGTCACAACATGACTTTGGGTGCAATTGGTACGTTCATCCTATGGTTTGGATGGTACGGATTTAACCCAGGTAGTACTTTGTCTGCTGTAGATATGCAAGGTATTGGTCGTGTAGCTACAAACACTACTTTGGCTGCTTGTGCTGGTGGTATGGTTGCCATGTACTTCGGCCTTTGGTTTGGAGATACAAAAGGAAAGTTCGATGTAGGTCTTACTTGTAACGGTGTGTTGGGTGGTCTTGTTGCTATCACATGTCCTTGTTATTGGGTAGATCCATTAGGAGCTGTTGTGCTTGGCGGTATTGCTGGCTTGGTAGTTTATCTTGGTATCCTTTTACTTGAGTATCTACGTATCGATGATCCTATTGGTGCGGTTCCTGTACACGGCTTTGCTGGATTATGGGGTACAATCTCTTTAGGTTTGTTCGCTTCTGGCAAATACGGTGCAACTGGGCCAACTGGTGCAGATAATTCAGCTCCTGTTGCTGGTTTGTTTTACCACGGAGATGCTTCTGTATTGAAAGCTCAGTTAATAGGTACCTTTACAATTGCTATAGCAACTTTTGTTGTAACATTTGTAATGATGTGGCTTATTAAATTATTACCTAATCCTTGGGGCCTTCGTGTTGAAAAACACATTGAAGAAGGTGGTTTGGATTTGTTAGAACATGGTACGGTAGCGTATCCTGCTCAATAATATTAAGTAATATTATTTAACATACGAAAGGGTATCTCATTCAGTTGAGATACCCTTTTTTTACAAGTCAATACTAAAAGTCGATAGTCAAAGTCAAAAGTCAAAAGGAAAGAGGCAGTCAGGAAGTGTTATCTTTCCAACTGCCTCTTTCTTACACAAACCCGAACTATCGACTATTGACTATCGACTTTTAGTTACACATTCTTTTTACATATTCGCTCAAAGAACCTACGCCTGTTGCGTTGATTACATAAAAATAAAAGTAGTAATCAGTTCCCTTAATAAAATTCCAAAAACTTTTCTTGCGTTGCAAGGTTACGTCGTGAATAATTTGATGCAAGCTACCAATGGGTTCGTTCAATTGCCCTTGCAGGTTCAGTGCAAAATCGGCAGGCAATGGGCCACCTACGCTCACAATGCAACCATAGGCAATAGCGCCATCTATTCTTTCACATTCCGCGTCCATCCTGCCAGAAAGCATGGTGCCGCCAGTATTGATGGTTATCGTTTGGGGTTGTGCAGGCAATAGTGCCTTTGAATCTGTAACAGAAGAAGCGGAATAGCCGCTCAATTTAATGATGGCAGCATCGCCGTCGGCCTTAAGATCTACATAATCGGCATTATCATCCAATGCAGTCAAGAGTAATTCCCTTGCTGTATTAAAAAGAAGTTCCTCTGGCGCACCACCCGCTTTCCAGTTGGCATAGGTTTCCTGATCGTTTGTTATCAGCAGTCCCAATGCCACATAGCCTACGGGGATACTGGCTGGTATAAACTTAAGGGGATTGTTCTTCATCCCCTGCTTTGTCTTGATGGCAAAGGCAGGAAGTTTTACTAGAAAACCATGATAATTTCTTAATACAAATGATTTCTTATCCATTTTATTCAGTTTAAATTGTAAGATTATTGTTTAATTGTGATTGCTTTTAGCAATCAGAAAGGAAAATATGGGAATGTAATTTAAACTGTGTCAATTGCAATCCCCGCAAGTATTACTAATAGTTATTGAGATTTTATCTTAAAACGTTTATAAGGTAATTGTTGCCTAATAGACCTGTTATTAACCATTAATAAATAAATGTAGAGGTAGGGGCGCAACCTGTATTTACTTTTGCCGTGAGAATGAAAAACAAGAGCTTAGTATATTGGTGTTGTCAGGTAGGAGGGTGGTTGCTATATGGGATATCTGTGTTGCTTTTTACGCTTGCCACCGACCAAAGCTTTATGAAAATAAAGTACGGCAGGTTGTGTACAGGTATCTTTTTTGGATTTTTGTTTACCTATCTGCTTCGGCTGTTTCTAATAAAAAATAACTTTTTACCACCAATACCTAAAACAAAGTGGTGGGCATTACTAGGTGTGGTGCTGGTTACGGCTGTATTGTACAGCATTACGAACAGTGCTTTTGTAGAGCTTACACATTTGTATATTGACGAAAAGAAAGTATCGGTAGAGATGCGTGCGTTTTACAATTTTGTATCGGACGGACCAATCATTTTTGCGTGGGTGAGCTTTTATTACCTGTGGCATTACATTGAAATAAATACCAATGGTAATCTGGATAAGGTGAGGTTGGAAACATTGGTGAAGGATTTGGAACTGAAAACAATAAAGTCGCACATAAACCCACACTTTATTTTTAATGCACTGAATAGCATCAGGGCATTGGTGGATGAAAACCCAACGCAGGCACGTACAGCCATTACACAATTGAGTAATATATTACGGAGTAGTATGCAGGCAGAAACACTGGAACTCGCACCATTGTCGAGGGAACTTGCCATTGTAAAAGATTATCTGGCATTGGAGAAGGTGCGTTTTGAAGAACGATTGGATATAGAATATGCAATTGAAAAAGAAACACTGAATCATTTGGTGCCTCCAATGATGTTGCAAACACTTGTGGAGAATGCATTGAAACATGGTATTGGCAAATTGAAACAAGGCGGACTGATAAAGATAACCTCCGAATTTAATAATGGTCAACACGAAATGTCTGTCCAGAATACAGGACAATTGGTTGAACCATTTAATGAAGAAGGTTTTGGTATTTCGAGTACACATAGCAGGTTGAACTTGCTTTATGGCAAGGATGCAGTGTTTGAACTAAAGGAAATTGAAGATGGCATAGTGGAGGCGAAAGTGAGTATTCCGTTGTAGTATTGTTTATCGCTAACCGTTTACCGTCAACCGATGGCGGTAAACGGTTAGCGGTAAACGGTAAACTAATTGATAAATAAATAAACTTACAATCATGAGTATTACGGCATTGATTATTGACGATGAAAGGTTGGCTAGGGCAGAGCTGAGGAAGTTGCTGCAAGAATATACAGATATCGAGATTCTTGATGAAGCTGCCAATGTGGATGAAGGTTTGGAGAAGATAGAACAACATAATCCTGACCTTATATTCTTGGATATACAGATGCCTGGAAAGACAGGTTTTGACTTATTGTCTGAATTGGATAAAGCCCCTAAGGTAATTTTCACCACTGCTTATGATGAGTATGCCTTGAAGGCTTTTGAGGTGAATGCGATGGACTATCTACTAAAGCCAATAGAACCAAAGCGGTTGCATGATGCCGTTGCAAAGATGCGTGAGGAGATAGTGAAAGAGAAGTTGGAGCCACCGGTTATAAACCGCAGTTTGCTTAGCGAAAATGACCAGGTTTTTGTAAAGGATGGCGAGCGTTGTTGGTTTGTGAAGCTAGGTGAGATAAGACTTTTTGAGAGCATGGGTAACTATGCACGTGTGTTTTTTGGCACACAGAAACCATTGATATTAAAGTCGCTGAATGCTTTGGAAGAAAGGCTTGATGAACGTGTGTTCTTTAGGGCAAACCGAAAACATATCATCAACCTGCGTTGCGTAGAAAAGATAGAACCTTACTTTAACGGTGGCTTATTGGTTTATCTGCAAGGCGGAGACAAGATAGAAATAAGCCGCAGACAAACGGTAAGGTTTAAAGAAATGATGAGTTTGTAATACCTGCCGAGTATAAGTAAGTAATAGGTAGTAAGTTTAAGTAACAGGTTGCTTTATTTGAATTCTTTTAAACCTCTCTGGTTTAAAAAGTCTATCTTAGCAACGTTCCCAAAAGAGATTGCATGCATTTAGATGATAAGGAATTACTTGATCTTTTTAGGGATTCATCCACAAAAGAGTCTGCTTTCGAGGCTATTATCAAGAAATTTCAGGAGAGGTTGTATTGGCACATCCGTAAAATGGTTATCAACCATGACGATACTAATGACATGCTCCAAAATGTATTCATCAAGGTTTGGAGAGGTTTGGAGAACTTTAGGGAAGACAGCCAGTTGTACACTTGGCTTTACAGGATAGCCACCAATGAATGCCTGACGTTTTTGGAGCAGCGTAAGAAGAAGGCAACTTTTAGTTTGGAGGATGATGACAATGGATTGAGCAATACCATAAAGGCGGATCAGAATTTTGATGGAAATAAGTTGGAATGGAAATTACAATTGGCTATTCAAACATTACCAGAAAGACAAAGATTGGTGTTTAATTTGAGGTACTATGATGCGATGCCTTACGAAAAAATGAGTAAGATTTTAGAAACGAGTGAGGGTGCATTGAAAGCAAGCTACCATCATGCGGCAAAAAAGATTGAGCAATATATTTTGAATAGTTAAACAAGTAGGCATTTAATCAGTCTCAATAATAGAAATGGAAAGTAGAGAAACAATATTAAGCGAACTTAAAGCAACAACAACAATACTTGATAAGGGTATTGGCTTGCCATATTTTGTTCCGGATAACTACTTTGATAACCTTGCATTGAACCTACAAAGTGTTATAAACAACACAGACATAATTGAAGAAAAAGTTCTTACTATTCCAGATTTTGCTATTCCAGATGGTTACTTTAATAATTTATCAAATACTATATTGGCTTCTATAGATAGGAATGAGGTGAATGAGGAATTGTCTTTAATTGCGCCAACTTTAATAACAATTTCCAGTAGTGTTCCATATCAAGTTTCAGATAATTATTTTGATAATTTTAGTTTAATAAATAATCAATCAACAAATAATTCTACAAAGGCAAAGGTTGTTTCAATTTATAAAAAGAAATGGTTTCAAATTGCAGCTGCTGCTTCTGTTGCAGGTTTGATAGCTGTTTCAGGATATTTTATTGCCGATAAAACTATTGGGGTAAACAATACTTATGCTTCTTACAAAAGTGTAGATGTACAAGGAAGCGTAAAGAAAGTTTCTGATGATGATTTGGAGAAATACTTAAACAGTGCCGATTACCTCACCTCCAATACAGATGTGATTATTGGGGATGAGAACGAAGACCTTAACCCAAAGCAGGAAATAAAGTCTGTTTCTGATAATGAGCTTAGACAATATTTGAAAGAAGCCGGTGATAGTAAAAAGACTGTAAAGAAGGGGATTTAAAACCAATTCAATTGAATGAGCATGAGAATAAGCCGCTTTATAATATTAATTTTATCATTTACAATAAATATGCTTGAGGCGCAGAGTCCTCAAGCAAAGCAAAACTCTATCCAAGCATTAAAGGTAGCCTTCATTACCAAAGATCTTTTTTTAACTGCCGATGAGGCACAAAAGTTTTGGCCTGTTTATAATTCCTACACCGAAGAGTTAAAAAAAGTAAGAAAAGATTTCAAGAATGATGTCTTGGGTGGAGATGAAAAATCTTTAATGATAAAAAAGAAGTACAATATTGAGTTTAAGAAAATTCTTGCTTCGGATGATAGGGCCAATAAGGTATTTCTTGCAGATAGGGATTTTGCCAATTTTATAAAAAGGGAGTTGCAAGAACGGCAACGGATGCGCTCCTTACGCTTTGGTGAGGTAGATAAAAGCAACAAGCCCGCATCTCCACAAACTGATTATTAGGCAGCCATAAACATATAGATACCGCTTTTAACAAAACCTTGGTAGCAGAGTTATATGCAGGTTACATTTACTAGCTATCTTTAATTTCAATTAATAATAATATACATTATGGAAGGAAGAAAATATCGTGTACTTTTGTGCGAAGATGATACCAACTTAGGTATGGTATTGAAAAATTACTTAGAATTGAATGACTATGAAGTTGTATTAGAAAGGGATGGCAGACTTGGTTTTGCAGCTTTTCAGCGAGAGAAGTTTGATATTTGCTTATTGGATGTTATGATGCCAAATGTTGATGGGTTTACCCTTGCTGAGGATATTAGGGATATAGACCCTGATGTTCCTTTGTTTTTTTTGAGTGCCAAAACAATGAAGGAAGACATCATCAATGGTTACAAATTGGGTGCGGATGATTACATCACCAAACCATTTGATAGCGATGTATTGCTGATGAAAATAATGGCCATCCTAAAAAGGAATGAGGAAGAGGTGCGAATTAGTGAAAACATTGTTTTTGATATGGGTAATTATCATTTTAATCCAAAACTTCGGGAATTGATAATAGATGGCAAAACGCAGATTCTTTCTCCCAAAGAAAATGATTTACTTAAAATGCTTGCCGAGCATAAGAATGATTTGTTGCCTCGCGAGAAAGCACTTAAAAGAATTTGGGGAAGCGATACTTATTTCAATGGTAGAAGTATGGATGTTTATATTGCCAAACTTCGTAAGTATTTAAGAGAAGATGCTAAAATAGAAATAGTAAACATACATGGAAACGGATTTAGGCTTGTAGCCCCATAAGTAATTTGGTTCTTGTTTCAACTAGAAAGCCTCTCTGCAACACCAGAGAGGCTTTTTTATTAACTATCTCCTATATATAATAGTAACTTTTACTATCCCCATACCCACCATGCCAATTGCATTAGCAGCAGCTTTGCTTAAGTCTATTATTCTACCAGCCACAAAAGGTCCCCTGTCATTTATCCTAACTATTACAGATTTATTGTTAGCAGTATTGGTCACCTTTACCAATGTGCCAAAGGGTAGTTTTTTATGGGCAGCAGTCTTTTTGGAACTAGAATAGGATTCTCCACTTGCAGTGGCATGCCCATTCATATTGTCGGAATAATACGAGGCAAGTCCTGTTTCTGTGTGTAATGCGCCCGTGCCACTAAGTTCACTTGTAGATATTGTTTTTCTATGACAGGCAGTAATAAGCATAGCAACTATCAATGTGTAAGTAATTCTTTTGATAAAAAGTGTGTGTTGTTTCATTTATTGCTCGTCAATGCTTTTATAAAGTTGCTTGTTTATTTATAACTACTATTGTAGGTTTACATCTTTCCTTTTATTCCAACTATTTCATCATTACTTAAGCAGATTCAAGTTCATCAATGGAATATCTTTCACAAGCTTATAAAAGTCTTTCGAAGCTGTAAAGGCCTTTGTAGCCCCCAGATGATTTTCATGGTGCATATCGGTGCCAATAAATTCTACCATTTTAGCATCGATGAGCTTTTCACATGCTTTTTTTACTTCCTTGCCATAATATCCAGACATAGAAAGTATGTTTAGCTGAAATAATATACCCCTATCCCTAAAGTTTTCTAGTTGTTGAAAGTCTTTGTGGTAAAAATTATAACGCTCTGGATGGGCAAGAATAAGTTTATACCCTTGCATTTGCAATTTAAAAAGCACTTCATTCAAATTAAACGGTGGCGCCATGTAAGACATTTCTACCAGCAAATAATTATCGCCAATAGTCAATAATTTCTCCTTGGCATCTATTTTCATTTCAAGACCATCATCTATCATATACTCTGCGGCAGCTCCCAACTCAACTGGCACTTCTGCTTCTGCCAGTGCTTTTCGGGCAATAGCCAATGCATTATTAATGGTTTCTGGCGTATTATCATGCACACCAGAAAGTACATGGGGTGTACAAATAAGTTTTTTATAACCCAAAGCGTGCAATTCTTTCACAAATGCAACAGTCTGTTCGTGGGTTTTCAAACCATCATCAATGCCTGGCAATAGGTGCGAGTGCATATCTACACCAATAAAAGAAAGGTCGGGGGTAACGGGGCGAGATTTGAAAAAAGAGAAACTCATCAGTAATTATTTTTTAAAATAGTTTATTTGTGGTGCTAATCCCTGTAAAAGTAAGTTTAAAAAGTTATTGCTAGTGGTAGGCAATCATTATTACTTTAAATACAGCCTGAACAATGGGTTTTTTTGGGTATAATTCTACAATGAAATTACTTTTTAAAAAAGTGTCAATCAATCCATATCACACCGTTCTGGCAATCACAAGTGTTATAGTCAGAAATAAATATGTAATACTATTTAAGATTATAGATAGGCAAGTATAGTAATAGAAGAGTAGTCTATTAAGTATTAACTGCTCTTTTTTATTGCCTTTAACTAAATAGTTCTAATATTGTTGTTTACTAAAAGCTGTTTTATGGGTATCTGGAAACAATTTGCCGAATATCTCTTCATCAAAAAAAGAGATCCAAATGAGGAGCGGACGACATCGATGAAGTACATGCACGGTATGAACCGTATTTCTCTGATGATGTTTTTGGTAGCGTTACTCGTCATCATTTTTAAGACGGTGATTAGACCTTTACTGCACAAGTAAGAAATCATATATTATCTTGGCTGCCTTGGCAGACGCATTTCCACTTTCTGATAAAATCTTCTTTAGTGCGGTATAATCCTCGCTAATTTGCTTTTGTTTATGTATGTCATTCAATAAAAGGCTCAATTCTGTTATAAGATTCTCAGTGGTCAATTCATCTTGAATCAATTCTGTAACCACCAGTTTGTCCATAATCAAGTTTACCAAACTGATATATTTAATCTTAATCAATCGTTTGCCTATCTCGTAGCTAACCTTGCTGCCTTTGTAGCAAACCACTTCTGGCACCCCAAACAAGGCAGTTTCAAGCGTGGCAGTTCCGCTGGTAACCAATGCCGCTTTTGCCCGCATCAATAAACTATACGTATCATTACTGGTAGTGGAAACATTGTTGTAAGCACTCAGAAATGGTTCATAAAAACTATCCTCTTGCCCAGGTGCCTTTGCCACTACAAACTGGTATTCTGGAAATGCCTTACTCACTTCCAGCATGATGGGCAGTTTCTTTTCTATCTCCTGCTTTCTGCTTCCGGGCAATAAGGCAATGATAGGTGCAGTAGCATTAACAGTGGGGGAGGGGGTATGGTTGTTTTTATATTGCTCAATCACTTCCACCAATTGATGCCCTACATAATCCACATCCCATTGCCAGATATCTTTAAAATAATCTTTTTCAAAAGGTAATATCACCATCATTTTATCAACACAGAGCCGCATCTTTTTTACCCTGTTTGCCTTCCAAGCCCATACTTGCGGCGATATATAATAAACAATTTTAAAGCCCTGTTGCTTACCCCATTCGGCTATGCGCAGGTTAAAACCAGGGTAATCTATCAGCACTAATACATCTGGCGAAAAGCCCTTTATATCATCCTTGCAAAAGCTGATATTACGAAGGATGGTAGGCAGGTTTTTTATCACTTCGGCAAAGCCCATAAAGGCCAATTCCTTATAATGCTTCACCAGAGTAGCACCGGCAGCCTGCATCATATCACCACCCCAGCAGCGGATATTAGCTACCGAATCCAATTGTTTTAATTGCTTGATGAGGTTACTCCCGTGTAAATCGCCACTTGCCTCGCCCGAAATGATATAATATTTCATGCCTATGTTTAAATGAGTTTGCTATTTGCCAAGCCCGCCGTGAAAGTACATTTTTTAGCTTATCGACTTAGGCGCTTTTTGATGTGTATCTGGGGCTCAATGATAAAATGATTAATAGGCTATCACATGCGAGCTGTATAGTCTTTCTAGTTCTATTTCCCCAAAAAATACCCAATCATATCCTGATGCACTTTTGCCCCATTGTGGTTGATGTTCTTTGCAAGAATGTAGGCAAACAATTCCATCGCTTGTTCGTGCAATCCCAGTCCCAGTTTCCCCAAAGCAATCAAATAAGTACAGTGGATGTGGTTCTTTTCGTTTAAGTCGGCATCAAACACCAATAAATCTGGTAGGGAAACTGCAAAATAATCAATACTTATCTCATCATCCTTATGTGCTTCACCAAATGCT
>JANYEU010000273.1 GCA_025362915.1 Chitinophagaceae bacterium
TGCAGAAAGCTCTGCTTCCAATGCCGCTTCCAAAAAGGATTTGTAAAGCGGTGCCAAGGCACCTCCTTTTCCCAAAAGGGGTTTGCCACTTTTCAACTGCTCCAAGGCATGCGTTTTTACCGCCTCATAATCAAACCTAAATGACGTGTCTTTTTTATCTCTCATAATTTATTCTGTTAAAGGTCTACTTTTATTTTGACCTGACACAGTTTAAATTACACCCTCACAAATATTGATATTAACACCAAAAACTGTCAAGTAATTTCAGGAGGGGTCAAGGTGCAACACAAAAGTCTCTAGTTGTAATAGAAATGAGACAAGGTGCAACACAAAAGTCTCCAGTTGTAACAAAAATGAGACAAGGTGTAACACAAAAGTCTCCAGTTGTAACAAAAATGAGACAAGGTGTAACACAAAAGTCTCCAGTTGTAACAAAAATGAGACAAGGTGTCTTTTTTGAAGCACTTGCAACGTTTTATGGATTTTTAAAGGAATTATTTGTACTTAATAAACTGTAGATTGACGAACTTAATTTTTAATTTTAAAAAAACATAATGATAACAGTAAGTAAAACGAAAATAAGAGCTACCCCATTGGATAAATTGGCTGCAATGGGAAGTAATTTGAAAGTTGCGATGACGGGGTCACTTTTTACAGACCCACAACCGCTAACGCCCACCGCATTGCAAGCATTGATAACCAATTTTACTGGCACACAATCTACTGCCAGTTCGGGCGGCAAATTGGCAAGGCCTGCCTATGTTACCGCAACAAAGGCTTTAAAGGATGGTTTGGTATTGTATGCCCCTTATGTAAGTAAGATTGCTAACGGTGATGTTGTTATTTTGGCATTGACTCCATTGCCAACAACAGAAAGAAAAGATTTTGCTTCGTTGATATTGGCTGGTGCATTGGCCGCTGGATTGTTTTCCAAAAAGGGGATGATTGGTCAATTTATTGTTGATTGTATCTCTTTTGGCCCTAAGGTTGGCTATTTTGCCATCATCTGCGAAGGAGGTGTATTGCCCGCAGGCGTAACACTTAGCCGCACAGGGCAACTGAAAATTCCAGCAGGATGTACGATGAATATTTTTACCAGCAGCACATCTTTAAAGAGAAAGAAATTTAGTAACCTTACACCGGGCGTTACTTACTACGTGTATTATGTATTGACTTATGGTGCTGATACCGTTGGTTTCTTGGGTACACCTTTGGAAGTTATTTGTAGTAACTAATATTAGTAATAAAACCTGACAGGTCTCAAAAACCTGTCAGGTTTTTTTATTTCCTATTTAAGATGCGAGCGAAGAAACCAAGCCATCTTTTCGTGGCTCTCCAATAGTCCGGTAATGAAATCACTGGCACCAAGGTCGCCAAAATCATTTGCAAAACGGTTAATGTTCTCCCTCAATTTAATGATGATACTTTCATGGTCGCTCACAAGCTCGGCAATAAATCCTTTGCTGGTGTTTTCAGCACGGGTTTGTTCGCTAAGATGCGTCAACTCTAAAAAAGCCTTTAAGGTTGCCGGCGCATAATGCCCCAATGAACGGATTCGCTCGGCAATACTATCAATAAACTCGTCCAACTCCTCAAATTGACTCTCAAAAAACTTGTGTACACTATAGAAATCACTGCCTTCCACGTTCCAATGCGCATTTCTGGTTTTGGTATAGAGCACATACTCATCGGCTAATAATTTTGCCAGTTCATTAGCAACCAATTGGCGGTTACTATCATTAATTCCAATGTTTGTAGTCATATCATTTTCTTTTAGTACGCAAAGGTACCTTTTATCCACTAGTGCTACCCTATAATGTCTTAATAGTTTTTTTCTATCAATACATAATATCTATCAATTAACTACTATCAAAAAATATATTCATATTTGCAGTTCAAAATAAAAGAATAACAGTATGAGCACGCATGTATTATCTATCGGAAGCAAGTTTCCTGAATTTAAAAAGAAAGCAGTAGTATCTATCGAGAAAGGAAAGGAGTTTGTAGAAATTACCAACGAGACTTCTGGAAAGTGGACTGTGATGTTTTGGTGGCCTAAAGACTTTACGTTTGTTTGCCCTACCGAAATAGCTGAGTTTAACAAGAAAAATAGCGACTTTGCTGATAGGGATGCAGTTTTGATTGGGGCTTCTACCGATAGCGAATTTGTACACGCAGCCTGGAGAAGGGATCATGCAGATTTGCGCGACCTTAAATTTCCTATGTTGGCTGATACTTCCAAGTCATTGGCTGAAGAGTTGGGTATATTGGCAGAGGGAGAAAAAGTTGCTTACCGTGCCACTTTCATCGTTGATCCACAAGGTATCATCCGTTGGGTAAGTGTGTATGATTTAAGCGTTGGTCGTAGCGTTCAAGAAGTTTTGCGTGTATTGGATGCATTACAAACCGATGAACTTTGCCCTTGCAACTGGACAAACGGACAAGAAACATTAACTGCACAGTTGGCTGCAAACTAAGCATCACAATTATAAATTATGATTTATGAGTGATAAGTTTCATCCTATTACTCATAACTCATAATTCATAACTTATAATTAAAGAATTATGATACAGAATGAAACCTTTGTAAATTTGTTGAACGAGTTACAAATACCTAATTATGTGCCTTCGGCTAATGCAAACGCATTGATAAGCACCGATGCGCGCTTTATAAAAGATCTTAAAATAAATGTGGGTAATGTGCTGAACAATGCGCAATACCTCGATAAAAAAGAAGCATTATTGTTGGCATTGAGCGTAGCGATAAACGAAAAATTTGATTTGCTGAAAGAATCTTTTACCAAGATGGCGAAGGAAGCTGGTGCTACCGATGCAGAGATTGCCGAAGTGGTGGCTTGTACTTCGTTGATGAATACGAACAATATTTTCTATCGTTTCCGTCACTTCATGAAGAAAGATTTTTATGCCAATCAACCAGCTGGAATCAAGATGAGCATCATGATGAACCCGGTGTTGGGTAAGGCCTTCTTTGAGCTGATGAGCCTGATGGTTTCTTCTATAAATGGATGCGAAATGTGTGTTACCTCACACGAGGCTTCCGTGCTGCAACACGGCTATTCTGAAAGCAAGATATTTGAGGCGGTGAAGCTTGGAGCCATCATAAAAGGGTTGATTACTGTGCTATCGTAGTTTTTCGATAGGCGAAATTAAAGTGTCGAATAAAGGATACTGACCAACAGATGACAGTTTAGCTGAACTGCGTTTGTTATATTTGCCGATAAATAAATTAGTATGATTAAGACAGGTAACCCCATTATAAGCATATATACCGAGATGACCCCGAACCCGGAAACGATGAAGTTTGTGGCAAACAAGCTTTTGTATCCAGGAAAAAGCATCGACTTTGCAGATGAAAGTTATGCAGGGCCTTCTCCTTTGGCTAAAGAATTATTCAGCTTTCCTTTTATAAGAAGCGTATTTATTGCCAGTAACTTTATTACCCTGAGCAAAACGATTGATACTGCCGATTGGCAGGATGTAATACCTACCATCAAACAATTCTTGAAAGAATATTTGGAGAATGGCGGGGTGGTTGTAAACGAGGAAGAGGTTGCCAATACTAGGCAAGAAGCCAGTAACACGGTTAGTGCGGATGATGATGACATTGTGAAAAGGGTTAAGGAATTGTTAGAAAATTATGTAAAACCTGCTGTAGAAATGGATGGTGGTGCCATACAATTTAG
This sequence comes from Chitinophagaceae bacterium, assembly GCA_025362915.1. Taxonomy (GTDB): domain Bacteria; phylum Bacteroidota; class Bacteroidia; order Chitinophagales; family Chitinophagaceae; genus Parasediminibacterium. The sequence continues at coordinate 3,705 of JANYEU010000273.1, forward strand.
GAGCTACAGGGAAGGGACGGTGAATTTGATGCTTCAAGGAAGTTGTAGTGGATGCCCTTCATCGATGATTACGTTGAAAGCGGGTATAGAAGGCATGATGAAACGTATGATACCAGAAGTAAAAGAAGTTATAGCGGAAGCAGAATAATAAGGTTTGTTGTTTTGTTTGTTTGAGAGCGGGTTCGCATTTATGCAACCCGCTTTTTCATTTGAAGGATATGACGCAATATCCTTTATTTTTGCGCCCAATTGCACCATATAATAAAAAAATATGAATAGATTATCTCGAAGGAAATTTTTAGCTGCTGCCAGTCTCGCAACAATTGGGTTTACAGCATCTGGCATAAGCAGCAAAACGCCTCCCCTAAAGCAAAGTTTGATGCACGTGGTTTATTATTGGCTGAAAAATCCAGATAATGATGCAGACAAACAAAAACTAATAGAAGGGTTACATCAATTGGTTACTGTAAAACAAATAAAGTATCATCATATTGGTGTTCCACAAACGTTTACGGCAGAGGATCCATTAAAGAATTACCATGTATCCTTATTGATGGTTTTTGATGAACCGGGAGATATAGATGTTTACCATAAAGACCCGATCCATCAAAACTTTGTAGCAACCTGTAAAGATTTATGGGTAAAGACTGTAAAGTACGATTCGTTGGGTGTATAAGGAGTTATAAGTATTACGTTGTACGTTAAGAAAGAGAAAGGGGATTGAAACTAAGTTTCAATCCCCTTTCTCTTTCTATTTAATCCCTCAACTCTAATTCTCAAAAGTGCTATAGAAGTAAGGTGTCTTTGCTTCGAACTCTGCACTACAGGTATCCACCATTTTAAATACCCTT
>JANYEU010000329.1 GCA_025362915.1 Chitinophagaceae bacterium
AAACTTACCACGTATAACGTATAACGTATAACGTACAACTTACCACGTATAACTTATAACGTAAAACGTATAACTTACCACGTACAACGTAAAACGTACAACTTAAAAAGGTATCATTAAATAACACATACAATTATGAAAAAAGCAATTTGCTTATCGGCTCTTTCTTTGTTCCTTTTGGGTGGGAGAACAGTAGCGCAGGAGACTAAAAACGCAGTAATTAACATCAATGCCAATGAAAAGGTAGGGGATATCAGCCCAATGTTTTATGGATTGATGACGGAAGAAATCAACTATTCCTACGATGGGGGCTTGTACGCAGAATTACTGAGGAATCGTGCTTTTAAGGATAATGATACCAAGTTAGACCATTGGTCTTTGGTACAAGAAGGTACTTCTGTGGGGCAGATAGCTTTGGATAGTGTTGAGCAAAAAGGCACTGCATTGAATAGAAATCTTCGATTGGATATTGTTTCTACAGATGGTAAGGGTAGGATAGGCATTGCCAATGATGGCTTTTGGGGTATTCCTGTAAAGGCAAATACCAAATACACGGCTTCCTTTTATGCCAAGACCGATGCTGATTTTAAAGGAACATTGACGGTTGCCATTGAAAGCAATGATGGTAAAACTGTATATGTGGATGCCAAAGTGGCTAAGGTAAATGGTGATTGGAGGAAATATTCTGTGGTATTAAATACTGGCAAGGTTGAGGAAACCACCAATGCCCGCTTTATCATCACCACCAAACAAACCGGGGCTATATGGTTTAGTTTAGTTTCGTTGTTTCCACCTACTTATAACAATCGTCCCAACGGAAATAGGAAAGACATCATGGAGTTATTGGCTGATATGAAGCCGGGATTCCTTCGTTTTCCTGGAGGAAATTACCTGCAATCCAAGAAGCTAGAAACCCGCTTTGACTGGAAGCTGACCTTGGGCGATATTTCGCAAAGGCCCACACACGATAATAATTCATGGGGCTATCATTCTTCTGATGGAATGGGAATAATGGAGTTTTTGGGATGGTGCGAGGATTTAAAGATGGAATCTATATTGGCAGTATTTGATGGCTTATTGTTAAGCCGTAGATCTGCTTTGAGCCTTGATAGTTTGAAGCCTTATGTACAGGATGCCTTGGATGAAATAGAGTTTGTGAATGGCGATGCCAGTACCAAATGGGGGGCTGTAAGGGTAAAGCTTGGTCATCCAAAACCTTATAATGTAAAGTATATTGAAGTGGGTAATGAGGACTTTTTTGATAGGGTGGGTAAAACTTGGGATGCCCGTTACACCTTGTTTTATGATGCCATCAAGGCAAAATATCCCAATATTAATGTTATATCCAGTGCGCACGTTAAAACCAGAATGCCAGACTTTGAGGATATACATGATTACTTTTCCTATAAGAAGGCACTTGGTCTTGCCCATAAGTTTGATAGATACAAGCGTTCTGATGCCAAGGTTTTTGAAGGAGAATGGGCTTGCCGCGAGGGAGTTCCTACTACCAATATGTTGGCAGCTTTGGGTGATGCCGCTTTTTTGACTGGCATGGAACGCAACGCTGATATTGTAAAAATGAGCTGCTATGCTCCATTGTTTGTAAACGTTAATCCTAAAGCTATGCAGTGGAAAAGTGATTTGATTGGTTACGATGCTGGCAGCAGCTATGGTTCGCCTTCTTATTATCTGCAAAAGACGTTCTCTGAAAATATTGGTGACCAATCAGTAAAATCTTCCATAGAAAATGTTCCAATGGCAGCAGACACCACCGAACAGTTGTTTTATTCAGTTACCAAGAATAGCAAGAGCGGAACACTGTTTTTAAAGATTGTGAACGTTTCGGATACCACTCAATCAGTGAACATTGAGATTAAGTCAGACAAGACAATATTACCCGAAGGGGAAGAAATAGTGCTTACATCAGATAAAGTTACGGATACAAATTCGATAACCGACCCTAAGAAGATTGTGCCTGTTTCGGGTGTTGCAAAGGGATTGGGCAAGCATTTTACGTATAGTTTCAAGCCACATTCTGTAACAGTTTTGAGGATGGGGGCGAAGAGTTAGGAAATTGAAGGTTACTGGTTTCTAGTTGCTGGTACTAGAAACCAGTAACTTGTAACCAGCAACTAGTAATCAGTAACTTGCAACCATTTAAAATTAAACTATGTATTCACACATTAAACAAGAGGCTTTTGAGGCAAATATGCAGTTGCCTAAGTTGGGATTGGTGCTTTTTACCTTTGGCAATGTAAGTGCTGCCGATAGGAGTTTGGGATTGTTTGCCATTAAACCAAGTGGTGTTCCTTACGAGGATTTATCGCCAGATAAGATGGTAATTGTTGATTTTGAAGGCAAAACGGTAGAAGGTTCACTTCGTCCTTCGTCCGATACACAAACCCATGCGGTGTTGTATAAGCATTGGGAAAAGATTGGTGGCATTGTACACACCCATTCCACTTATGCAACTTCTTGGGCGCAATCTCAACGTGATATTCCTATTTTTGGAACAACCCATGCTGACCATAATACGGTGGACATTCCTTGTGCGCCACCAATGAACGACGAGATGATAAAGGGTAATTATGAATATGAAACAGGGTTTCAGATAATGAATTACTTTGCAGAAAAATC
>JANYEU010000348.1 GCA_025362915.1 Chitinophagaceae bacterium
CATCACCAATATATTGGGACAAAAGGTGCATGAAGAAGGTATCACCCACCAAGGTGGAAGTGCAAGCCATGCCATCACCATCACTAATACATTGGCGGCAGGTGCTTATAGTGTGAGCATAAGGGATGCTAATAATCAAAATGTGTATCAGTCAAATATTTCTGTTCAACAATAAATAGTGTAACAAAATGCCGTTACTGTGCTGCAATGCAGTTACAGTAACGGTTTTATTAAAGTTGAAAGAAAGTTCTTTGGCTGATGATAATGGATAAATGACTAAAAAGAGGCTTTAAATGAGATCATTGATCTCTCCAATGAGGTCATTACAAACACCATTTTAGGGTTTAGGTAAAATCATTTTATCATTCAAATCATAATTAATCATAAATAAAGTATGCGTACAATAACAAAAACACTGGGACTGCTTGGGTTGGCTATGATGGTTAGCCTTTGTGTGAATACAACTGCAAATGCACAGAGCCCTGCCGACGATCCGGGCATTGGTGGGCCAGGTTCACCGGGTAATGGATCAAGTGGAGATGGTGGCCCAATTGTTCCTTTTGATGGAGGGATGAGTTTGATGTTGGCTGCCTCGGGCATTGCGTATGTATCAAAAAGAATGAAAGCAAAATAGTTTGGCTTTCGATGAGTAGCCGAGGGTTAGTACTAAGTACTTTGTTATAAAAATTACGGTAGGGTTATAGCTTGTTTTCAAGTTGTTATCCTACCGTTTTATATTCCTTAAAATCTAAGTTTTCATGTGGGTGTATTGTATATAATTACCCTCTTGCCAACTAGATGAAAACATACTATAATTTCCATTAGTTTCGCCGCTAAATAAAATAATAAAAGTATGTCTTTAGTAGTAGTTGGGTCTATGGCTTTCGACCAGATTGAAACACCATTTGGCAAGACCGATAAAATAATTGGTGGTGCGGGTACATTCATCGCTTGGTGCGCCAGTAATTTTACCGGAGTTAAACAAATTTCAGTGGTTGGTGGTGATTTTCCTCAGTCAGAATTGGATATCTTGACTTCTCGTGGAGTGGCCTTGGAAGGTGTGCAGATAAAGAAAGATGAAAAGACTTTCTTTTGGAGCGGACGCTACCACATGGACATGAATACCCGCGATACTTTGGTGACTGAATTGAATGTATTGGGAGATTTTAAACCAGTAGTACCTGAAAGTTATCAGGATTGTGAGTTTTTGATGTTAGGTAATCTTGCCCCTTCTGTTCAAAGTAGTGTGATTGATCAATTGAAAACAAAGCCTAAGTTGATTGTGATGGATACGATGAACTTTTGGATGGATATTGCTTTGGACGACTTGAAACATACCATTAGCTTGGTTGATGTATTGATGGTTAATGATAGTGAAGCCCGTCAATTAAGTGGCGATTATTCTTTGGTTCGTGCTGCACAAAAGATTTCTGCAATGGGGCCTAAGTTTATCATCATCAAGAAAGGTGAACACGGAGCTTTATTGTTTCATAACGACCAAGTGTTTTCTGCACCAGCTTTACCACTGGAAGAAGTTTTTGATCCAACAGGAGCGGGAGATACGTTTGCCGGTGGTTTTATTGCACATTTGGCAAAGACAAAGGATATTAGCTTTGATAACATGAAAACTGCCATCATTGTAGGAAGTGCAATGGCTAGTTTTGCGGTAGAGAAGTTTGGTACAGAACGTTTAAGAAGCCTTACGCAAGAAGAAATACACGAAAGGATACATCAGTTTGTGCAATTGTCTTCATTTGATATAAACCTTGTATAAGAAGATATGAGATATTAGATAGTAGGTATGTAATCATACTTCGTCAATTACTATCTAATATCTCATAACTACTAACTACCATCCTAATATCCAAGCAAAAATCAATGGAGCTACAATTGTGGCATCACTTTCTACAATGAATTTAGGGGTATGGATGTCTAGTTTGCCCCAAGTAATCTTTTCATTTGGCACGGCGCCACTATAAGAACCATAAGAAGTTGTGCTATCGCTTATCTGACAGAAATAACTCCAGAACGGTACATCATGCCATTCCAAATCCTGATACATCATCGGTACTACGCATATAGGGAAATCTCCTGCAATACCTCCACCAATCTGGAAGAAGCCTACCCCCTTTCCGCCGCTGTTTGCCCTATACCATTCGGTTAGGTACACCATATATTCAATACCATTCTTTACGGTGCTGGCTTTCAACTCGCCTTTAATCACATAGCTGGCAAAGATATTTCCGGTAGTACTATCCTCCCAGCCCGGAACGATGATAGGGATATTCTTTTCGGCGGCAGCCAATATCCAGCTATTCTTTGGGTCAATTTCATAGTATTGTTCCAGTTCGCCGCTCAATATCATCTTGTACATAAACTCGTGCGGCAAGTATCTTTCACCTGCTGCCTCTGCATCTTTCCATTGTTTCACCAAATGCTTTTGCAAACGGCGGAAGGCTTCTTCTTCTGGAATACAGGTATCTGTTACACGATTGTAATGATTCTCCAACAAGTCCCACTCATCTTGTGGCGTAAGGTCACGATAGTTAGGCACACGTTTGTAATGGCTATGTGCCACAAGGTTCATCACGTCTTCTTCTAGGTTTGCACCTGTGCAACTGATAATGTCCACCTTTCCTTGGCGAATCATTTCGGCAAAAGAAATACCTAACTCTGCCGTACTCATGGCACCAGCAAGGGTAACCATCATTTTGCCGCCCTCTGTAAGGTGTGTTTCGTAGCCTTTTGCGGCATCTACCAATGCGGCGGCATTGAAGTGGCGATAGTGGTGTTCTATAAATTGAGAAACCGGTCCTTTATTCATTATTATCTTTTTAGCGGGGGCGAAAATAGTTTTTTTGGTTGTTTAAATTAAGATTAAATGATTTGAATGGAAGAAATGATTGAAGTTGTTAATCGTAAATAATCGGGATAAAATTTGAGTTTATTTTATTATGGGAAAGGCATCAAAACAAAAACACCGATGAACCTTTGGGAACATCGGTGTTTTAATAAATTTGGGAAACTACTTTTTTAGATAAATCATAACTAATCCAACTGTTACCGCCACCTGACCCATCCAAAAAATAAACATCCATTTAATCATTTCTGATTTTGATTCTGCAATTTTGGTATTGCATTCTGCAAACTTTTCTCCCATTTCTTTTCTAAATACTTCCAAGTCTTTAGATTGGATAGCTTGAGAGAAAACAGCCTTATCTTCTATTTTATTCTTCACTTTTTCATCCACATATTCAATTACCACAGATGCCTCCTGTTCTGAAAACCTTGACTTCAAGATGTCGTAAACCTTTAATTCTAAAGCACTCATGATAAATCTATTTGAAGCAAATGTAACCAACATTCTAACGGTTAGGATTATTATATTCTAATCCTGCAAATTATCCTTCATGCCCAAAAATTTTATTTCCCTTTACGCAATTCCCTCACTTGAATCAGCTTTCCATTCAATTGAACCAGACTTCCATTCAATTGAATGAACAATAAATTCAGTTGAATCAAAGATTCCTCCAGTTGAATGAGCTTTCCATTCACTTGAATCGAACCTTCATTCAATTGAATGAATAATAAATTCAATTGAATCAATGTCTCATTCACTTGAATGGAAAGATGATTCAACTGAATAAATGCTCCTTTTGCTCATTCTTTCATTAAAATCAATTCATTTTACGCTCAAATATCTTTACACAAGAAAGATTAACAGTCTCACCGATTTTATTAAAACCAATCTTTTAACATTCCCTTAGTTTGATTAACACAAATTAACAGACGCTTGTAATTGCTTCTTTTCAATCAATCTCAAAAAAAGACTTTTATGCTTAAACAGTACATACTTCCAATTTTAATGTTGCTTTCTATTTCCTCTTTTGCCCAAAAAGGTTCAGTAAAAGGAAAGCTGGTTGATAGCGTGGGGAACCAAGCCTTGAGAGATGCTTCGATAACCGTTGTGGAAGCACAAGACTCTACCCTTGAAGCTTTTAGTTTGTCTAAGGACGATGGAACCTTCGAGGTGAGAAACATTTCTCAAGGGAAGTTTATAGTGAATATCAGTTTTGAAGGATATAGGACTATACACAAAAGATTAATTATTAGTAAGGATAAGTTGGTGGTTGACCTTGGGGACATTATCATGAAGGTTAAAACCAAGGAGTATGAAGAGGTGATTGTGACTGAATCTCCCATGAAAATAAAAAATGATACCATTGAATATAATGCGGGTAGCTTTAAGACAAAACCAAATGCAGTGGTGGAAGATTTATTGAAGAAACTACCTGGCGTAGAAGTGGCAAAAGACGGAAGTATAACGGCACAGGGTGAAAAAGTGCAACGTGTATTGGTGGATGGCAAACGCTTTTTTGGCGATGACCCCAAAATGGCTACCCGTAACCTGCCTCCGGATATTGTAGATAAAATTCAGGTGTATGATGCTCAAAGTGACCAGAGTATGTTCAGTGGTTTTGATGATGGCACCCGAACCAAAACAATAAATATAACCACTAAAAAAGATAAACGCAAGGGCGTATTTGGTAAGGCAATGGCAGGCGGCGGAAATGAGGGACGCTATGAAAGCAGCCTGAACCTGAATAGTTTTAATAATGACAGACAGCTAAGCTTGGTGGCGGAAGCCAATAATGTAAACAGGCAAGCCTTTAGCGTACAAGATATTTTGGGTGTGGTGCGCAATGGCGGTGGTGGCCGTGGTGGTAGTGGCGGTGCAAACATTGTGGATGGCTATGGTGGCGGCAATAGTAGTAATGGCATTACCACCGTATGGGCTGGTGGGCTGAATTATAAGGATGTTTGGGGTAAAAAGACGGATGCCTATGGTAGCTACTTTTACACCAATGTGGCTGTAAACAATTCTAGCAATAGCCTTACCCAACGATTTAATACTTCGGGCGATTCATCGCAATTTGCAACTCAAAATAGTAGCTCGCTGAATAAGAACCAAGGCAATAGGTTCAATTACAATATAGAATGGCCGTTGGATAGTAACAATTCAGTTGTAATAAGACCCAATGGAACCCTTCAGCATAGCACTGTAGGAACCCAGACACTAACCAATGCTACCTATGGAAAGGTTACGCCCCTTAGCAACATCAACCAGAATTACAATAGTGATAATAATGGTTATAACGGAAGCATTGATGTGCTTTTCAGGCATCGTTTTAAAAAGAAAGGACACACGTTATCCATTGGTTTAAATGGTGGCGGAAATAGTAATGATGGCACAGCAACCAATCTGGTATTGGATACTGTTTATACCAATGGTTCTTTGTTTAATAGAAATGTTAATCAGGACAATAATGCCAATAGCCATTCGGGCAATGCGAGTGCAACTGCTTCTTACACCATTCCTGTTGCAAAGAATCAGATGGTAGAATTGAGTGCAAACCATAGTTATAGTCAGAGCATATCTGAGAAAAACACTTTTGCCTTTAATAGTACAGATAGTTTGTACAATATATCAGTTGATAGCCTCACCAATAACTTTAAGAATACAAATTATAGCGATAGGGTTACAGTAGGTTATCGCATCCAAAATACCAAGTTCAATCTCGGTATTACCAATGGTGTTCAGTTTTCCACTATCAGTAGCATTAACCGTACGGGGTTGGTTCCTCCAATAGAAAAGCATTATACAAATCTTTATCCTACAGCAAATTTTGTGTATAATTTCTCTCGTACCAAGAATATCAGAATCAACTATAATGGGCGTACAAATGCGCCTGGGCTTTCGCAATTGCAGCCTGTGCCAAATAACTCAAACCAAACTAATATCATTGTGGGTAATGCTGATTTGAAACAATCGTTTATTAACTCAATAAGGATATTCTTTACCTCTTTTGATGTGTTTAAACTACGTAACATTTTTGCGGTGATAAATGCTAGTCAGACAAACAATGGCATCGTTAGTAGCATCACCCAATACAACACGGGGCCAAAAGCGGGTACACAACGTACCACTTATGTAAACAGAACGGGAGGATACAATGTTTCTGGTTTCTTTACTTATGGTTTTCAGTTGGATAAGCCAAAGAGTAACCTAAACTTTACTACCAACCTAAGCAACAGTAGAAATTTGAGCATTATTACTGATGGTACAACAAACAATGAGGTAACAAACTATACCTACAATTCTTCTGTTGGTGAAACCATCGGCTGGAATATGAACCTGAATGAAAAGTTTGATATGAACTTTCATACTACTTCTACGTACAATATTGTGAAAAATACAATTCAGGCACAATCAAATTCCAATTATTTTACACAGAGCTTATGGATTGAACCCACCTATACTTTCAATGGTGGATGGGTATTTAGTAATGATTTTTCTTACAGCTATAGTACTGGGAGAACTGCAGGATACAATACATCGGTGCCATTATGGAATGCTTACATAAGCAAGCTGATGTTTAAACAAAAAGGGGAACTAAAGATTGCGGTATATGACATCATGAATAAGAATGTAAGTGTTACCCGTAACTCCACTAATAATAGCGTAACAGATTTACAAAGCAATGTATTGAAACAGTATTATAGCCTTACATTCTCTTACAATCTTCGCAAGTTTGCCACCAAGCAAGCATCTACTCCTTCATTATTGAGGGGTATGAGGGGTGGTGAAGGCGGCGGTGGAAGAGGTAGAGGAGGAGATTAGAGTTGTACGTTTTAAGTTTTAAGTTTTAAGTAAAACTTAAAACGTACAACTCTAAAGTAAAGCTGCAATCATTAATGCAACCCTTTCACCATCCATTGCGGCACTGACAATACCACCGGCATAACCGGCACCTTCTCCACAAGGATATAGGTTTTTTATTTGTGGATGCTGTAATGTATCAGCATCCCTTGGAATTCTTACGGGAGATGAAGTCCTACTTTCGGTAGCCACTACAACAGCCTCGTTGGTATAATAGCCCTTCATCTTTTTGCCGAAAGCCTTAAAGCCTCGTTGCAAAGTTTTATGTATAAATGGAGGCAATGCATCGCCTAAATTAACAGCATTAAGACCAGGTACATAACTACAATCAGGGAAATTGGAAGATACCTTTGCATTACAGAAGTCCTCCATCCTTTGTGCTGGAGCAACAAATCCGCCGCCGCCTAGTGTATAACATTTTTGTTCTATTGCCTGTTGGAATTGGAGAAGAAGGAGCGGGTTAACCGCATTCCGTTTACCGTTAACCGAAGAGGGGTCGTTTCCTTCGGTTAACGGTAAACGGAATGCGGTTGACGATTTAAAATATTCCACCGCATCCTTCTCATCCACCGTAACCACCATGCCACTATTGGAATAAGGGTTATTCCTCTTGCTCGGACTCCATCCATTTACCACCACTTCGTTTGCATTGGTAGATGCAGGTGCAATAATACCCCCCGGACACATGCAAAAACTAAATACACCACGTCCGTTTACCTGCTCCACCAAACTATACGAGGCAGGAGGCAAGTGTTCGCCACGGGATAATACAGTAGAAGAAGGTAAATTATATTGAATACTATCTATTAATGCCTGAGGATGTTCTATCCTTACGCCAAGGGCAAAGGGTTTTGCCTCGATCAGGATGTTTTTATGGTGTAGCAACTCAAATATATCTCTTGCCGAATGTCCTGTTGCCAATATTACCGCATCGGCATTAATGGATATGCCATTATGGGTTTTAATGCCCACAATAGCATCGTCTTTTATGATAAAGTCAGTCACTCTTTCTTCAAACAGAAAGTCGCCGCCATTGCCTACTATGGCTTCCCGCATGGCCGTGATGATATTGGGCAATTTGTTGGTGCCAATATGCGGATGCGCTTCGTAGAGTATCCTTTCTTCTGCGCCAAACTTCACAAATAGGTTCAATATCCTATTGATGTCTCCCCGTTTATTGCTGCGGGTATATAGTTTACCATCGCTGTAAGTGCCTGCACCGCCTTCACCAAAACAATAATTGCTTTCGGGATTAATGATGCCTTCTTTGTTCAGTTTTGCCAAATCCCGTCGCCTTGCCCGCACATCTTTTCCTCTTTCTACTATGATGGGCTTAATGCCAAGTTCCATCAGTTGCAAGGCGGCAAATAACCCAGCCGGTCCAGCCCCAACAATTAGCACTCTTTTGGGAGATTGGGAAACAGCTTTAAATTGAATACTAGTAACTGGGCGTGTTACAAAAGGCTCATCAATAAAAACTAGAAGGGTAAGGTTAATCCATATCTGCCTTGGGCTACGTGCATCAATTGATTGCTTGATTTTATAAAATCCTTTGATGCTGGAAGAGGGCTTGCCTGTTTCTTTAGCAATATATTGTGTAATGAGGGCATTATCATCCGCCTCGGAAGGCTTTACTTTTATGGAGAGTTGCTGTTGCATAATGTGTTAGGTGTTTATCCTAAAAACAGTTTTTATAAACCACAAAGGGAACAAAGATTAACCACAAAGAACACAAAGAAAAAAACACAAGGGACACTAAGTTATTATATCCTTGTGTTTCTTGTGAAAACCTTAGTGTTCTTTGTGGTTAATCTTTGTTCCCTTTGTGGTTAAAAATTAAAATGGCAAATCGTCCACCATTTCATCTGGGGGAGGTGGTATATTTTTAAAGTCAGGTTCAGGCATGCTGTCTTGCTGACCTATTTTCATGGTTTCTATTCTCCAAGCATCAAGGTTGGTAATGTAGTTTTCTCTGCCGTCCTTCATCCATTTGCTTCCTTTCAGGTTAAAGGAAACCTTTACTTCATCACCTTGGTTAAACTTGTCCAGTATGGCTGTCTTATCCTGTATGCACTGAAACTTCACGTAGTTGGTTATTATTCTACCGCCTATGTCCTCGCTTTTTTCGAGCACAAATTCTCTTGTCTTAAACGTTTCCGAGCGTTGTACCGTATCGTACTTTGCCAATAGCTTCCCTGTAATTTCGTAACTCATAATCTATTTATTAAAGAAGGCAAATGTAAAGGAAGTTATGAGTTATGAATGATGAGATATGAATTTATAGAGATAAAGGCTAGGAGTCAAAAGAAAAGAAGCAACAAAGAATGTAAAACCTTCCAACAGCCTTTTTCTTTTTCAAGGGAAGACCTATAGAGGTAAGGAAAAAATATCCAAGCAAAGCAGTACATCTAATCGGTTGGTTAATTTTCTTTTGAAAAGTACACAACATTTGTTTGCTTAAACAGTAAGGTCTTCTCTGAATTTTGAGCTTTGATAATAAATTTATTGTCTTCTAACTCTAATATATCGTGGATTATTTCGCTTTTGTCTAAGTCCAATATCCTACCTTTCATAGCATATTCTTTTTCCTTTCTTAATATTGTCTTGGTAATAATAAGTGCTATACCCTTATCTTTTTACTCTCCAATTATCAACTTGTAATACAGATGCTCCGTAGTCAGTCATCTCAAATGCTGAAAAAGATTTGTCTTGATTGATATATTCAATTTGAATGAAGAATATATTGGCAATTATAGACTAAAATAACACTTATGCTAGCTTACTGTCATCTCCTGAAATAGCTTGTCAGCAAAATGGACAAAAAATGAGAAGATGGAAGCATCAAAAGTTGGCAATGTATACACGGTCAAGGTTTCAGAAAGTTTTGAATCATCGGGTAAATTAGGGGTTTATGAACCTAGTTTTCGCAGATGGTTGGTACGAGAATTATCGGAGGGTAGAATGAGCCCGGGTGAGGCTATCAA
>JANYEU010000349.1 GCA_025362915.1 Chitinophagaceae bacterium
CTTGCGCCCTAAAAGTCAAACGCTTTACATATAATCAACAACTCCTTTGTGTATTCTTTGCGGAATAGCTTCGTGTTCTTTGCGGTTAATTCTTTTTAAGTGTCGTTTTATTTCTTTGCAACTACTCATAAAATAATAAAACATTGCATTGTTAATTAATTCATGTACTTTTACAATTCATTGGCGGTTCACCTAAAATAACCGCTGTGATAGACGATAATTGTCATAGAGTTTAAGTTTACAATTGCATACAACTGCATTTACTTAAATGAAGCATTTCCTAACCGTCCCTCTCTTAGTTTTAATTATTTTCATTAATTAATTTTTAAGTCATGCCTGTAGTTAACGTTGTTAATAAGTTTACACCTGCCCTTGTATTGTTATTGAACCCAATAATGTTATCAATACATACGCTGGTCGATCCGTTAAAAATTTCGCTATCACCTGCCCAAGTAAAGAAGCTGATGAAAGTGGCTGCCAATCGTGCCTTGCTCATAAAAGCTATCCTTACTAGTTTGATGGAAGTATTTCCCGAAACCATTCCATCCACCACTACATTGGCAGATTTTACAGCCATGAACCAAGAAGAAATAGATAGCCAAAGGATGGGTTCCATCTTATTAGCCCTGTCTTCCATCTTTTTCGATCATGCTGCCATTATCAGGAACAATGAATCTGAAATTGCCAAACAATCGCTAGACCTAGCGAAACTACTGTCAAAAACAGAACCCGACATCAAAACGGCTACTGCATTAATTATTACTGATTTTTTCACCAAAGCCGCCAAAAAAGCTGCAACAGCTTATGGCATCGCAATTTCTGGAAACATAGTAGTAGGTGGTGTAAAAACAAACAAATATTTTACAAATACGGGTACGAGTATATTGAAATTCTTAAAAGTGGATGGTCTGGTCATTGATACTATCACTGTCAATCCTTCATCATCTGTTTTGATACCGAAAGGTTGGACAAATATTACTGTAACCAATCTAAGTGCCACCAACACTGGTAGTTTCTCTGTATTTATTAAATAAGTGGTCGATAATTAATGGTCATTAGTTGAAACTTGAAATAGAATCCTATTGAGGAATTTGGGTTCCTGACAAGTGAAGTGCATGGCGCACTACAAATGATAGGGATTTTTAATCCAATTACAATGTAAAGAATCAGTGATTCTTTACATTGTGTTGCGTTCGAGAGAGTTTATAATTGATATAGTGGGCGTAAATAATGGCAATAACTGCCGGGGGAAGCAAGTAGAGTTCCCATTGATGCCAAAATTGCTTTGCCAATAAAAAGCAAATACCCACTGTAAAAACCAAAGAGGGTAGGAGGCGATGATGACAATCGCGGTATCCGTGCGATAAGGCAAAAATGCCTACTACAAAAGCCAAGGCAATCATGCCGTATTCGAAAGCCAAATTATGAATGATGTTGATGCCAAACAAGGGGAGGCTACTTAGAAACAAGGGTAGCAATGCACAATGAATTGCACAGGCAACGGAGGTGGTAACTCCTAAAGCATCCCAGTTTATCTTTAATCGCATCGGATGGCAAATATAGGATAGATGCAACTTTGTTGCAAAATATTAGTTGCTAAATATTTGCTATAAGCCCCCTTCTCCATAATCTTCCTTGTCTTTTCAACGGCAGGAGAAATCTCATCGCTTTATTTAGGTATTAACTTCTGTAAAGGGTTTTACAAATAAAAAAGGCTGTCCCGAATATTCAGAACAGCCTTTGCAGTATTATAAAGCACGCTTAGTTAAATGCTTCCTTCACACGCTCAAAGAAACTTTTGTTGTTCTTATCAGGTCTTGGTTTAAAGTTGTTACTGCCATTTAGCTTTTCTAGCATTGTCTTTTCTTCACTGTTAAGGTCTTGTGGTGTCCAAACGTTCACATATACCAATTGGTCTCCCTTGCCATACCCTTGCACTTCTGGGAAACCTTTTCCTTTCAGCCTGAATATCTTACCGCTTTGAGTACCAGCAGGTATCTTTATCTTGGCACGACCATCAATGGTAGGTACTTCTACACTTGTTCCAAAAGCTGCATCAGGGAACGAGATATATAGGTCATAAGATACATTCAACCCGTCCCTGTGAAGCTCATGATGGCTTTCCTCTTCTATCTGTATAATCAGATCTCCATTCGGCCCACCACGTTCGCCAGCATTTCCTTTGCCACTCATGCTTAGTTGCATACCTTCCGACACGCCAGCCGGAATATCTATGCTGATGGTTTCCTCTCCATAAACCTTTCCTTCGCCACGGCAGGCAGTACATTTGGCAGTGATAGTTTGCCCTTGCCCATGACAGGTAGGACAAGCAGTTACCGTTTGCATCTGACCCAAAAAGGTATTGGTAACCCTCTTTACCTGCCCGCTACCATGACAGGTATGGCAGGTTGTTACGCTATTTTTATCCTTTGCCCCACTACCGCTACAGGTATTGCAGACTACATTCTTTTTTACTTTTACATTCTTGGTAACGCCAGTAGCTATCTCCTCCAGGGTAAGCTTCATTTTTATACGTAGGTTGCTACCGCGTTGCCCTTGTGGTTTGCCTCCACCGCCGCCCCTGCTTCTGCCCCCACCAAAGAAGCTACCAAAAGCATCATCGCCAAACACATCACCAAACTGACTGAAGATATCTTCCATATTGGATGCGCCTCTAGCACCTCCTCCACCTGCACCAGGACCAAATGCCTGATGACCAAAGCGATCGTATTTGGCTTTTTTATCATTATCGCTCAACATTTCATAAGCCTCTGCCGCTTCCTTGAACTTATCTTCGGCGGCCTTGTCGCCCGGATTTCTATCCGGATGAAACTGCATGGCCACTTTGCGGTAAGCCTTTTTGATTTCTTCGGCAGATGCCCCTTTGGAAACACCTAATATTTCGTAATAATCTCTTTTCATAATAAATCTTTAAGAAGTTACAGGTTTCTTGTTACTGGTTACCTGCAACTAATAACTTGTAACCAGTATTTTACTTTCCCACTACCACCTTTGCAAAACGGATAATCTTATCGTTCAGGTAGTAACCCTTCATCACTTCATCTATCACCTTTCCTATCATTGATTTATTGGGAGCCGGTATCTCGGTAATGGCCTCATGCTTTTCTGTATCAAATTCTG
>JANYEU010000390.1 GCA_025362915.1 Chitinophagaceae bacterium
GGACACCGCAGGTGTTAAAGACCGTAAAAAGAGCCGTTCTAAATACGGAACTAAAAAGGCAAAAGCGAAAAAATAGTTTTAATTAAAAGTTTACAACATTAAGATATGCGTAAAGCACAAGCAAAAAAATTGCCTCTAGCACCAGATGGCAGGTTTAATGATAAGTTGGTTACCCGTTTTATCAATAATTTAATGTGGGATGGTAAAAAAAGCACTGCTATTACCATCTTTTATGATGCTGTTGATAAGGTAAGCAAAATTACCAATGAAGATGGGTATGAAGTATGGAAAAAGGCACTTACCAACATTACGCCTGCTTTGGAAGTTAAAAGCCGCAGGATTGGTGGTTCTACCTTTCAGATTCCTTCAGAAGTACGTGCGGATAGAAAAATATCTTTAAGTATCAAATGGATGATTCGTTTCAGCCGCGAGCGTAATGGTCGTACAATGGCTGATAAGCTAGCAAATGAGATAGTTGCTGCAAGCAAGGGTGAAGGTGCTTCTTACAAAAAGAAAGAAGATATCCATCGTATGGCAGAAGCTAACAAAGCATTCTCCCACTTTAAGATTTAATAAATTACTCAAGTAATAATTTCTCTTGATTAAATAAAAAAAAGGTCGCCAAATTGGCGACTTTTTTTTTATTTAATCAAGATGCACATTCTACCTATTTGTCTTTAAGAGTGCTGATGTGAAATATTTTTGTACTCATCAAAAACCTAAACTAATTCATAATACTTCCTGCTCACCAATAACCTGATTACCATTATTTTTGCCACGCAAATTTTTACCTGCCCTGCAAGCGGGAACTTAAAATTTAATGTATGGCAGTAGTATTAAGCAATCGCATCAGTAGCGAAGTGTTGAAACAGCGTATGCTGGAAGAAATAGAACCAAGAACAACCATTAGTTTCTACAGTTATTTCCCCATCGAGAATCCCAAAGAGTTAAGGGATTATCTATACATCAATCTAGATAGTGTAAAAGTTTTTGGAAGGATATACATTGCCCACGAAGGTATCAATGCCCAGATAAGTGTGCCTACGAATAACTTGGAGGCTTTTAAAACCTTTTTGTATTCGATAGAACCCCTTAATGGTTTGCGACTGAATATTGCCGTTGATGATGATGGTAAAAGCTTCTGGGTGCTGAAGATAAAAGTACGTGACAAGGTGGTGGCTGATGGTATTGATGACCCTATATTCAGCATGGAAAACAAAGGTCGGTACGTAAATGCCGAGCAGATGAATACCCTTCTGGAAGAGAAAGACACGGTGGTGATAGACATGCGTAACCATTATGAATATGAGGTTGGTCACTTTGACAATGCCTTGGAAATACCTTCCGATACCTTTAGGGAACAACTACCCATGGCGGTGGACATGATGAAGGGTAAGGAAGATAAAAACATAATTATGTACTGTACCGGTGGCATACGCTGCGAGAAAGCAAGTGCCTATATGCTGCACAATGGGTTTAAGAATGTGTTTCACTTAGAAGGGGGGATCATCAATTATGCACAACAGATTAAGAAAGAAGGGTTGCCGAGTAAGTTTATAGGAAAGAATTTTGTGTTTGATAACCGCCTTGGTGAAAGGATTACAGAAGATGTGATTGCTAAATGCCACCAATGCGGGCAACCTGCCGATGCGCATACCAACTGCAAGAATGATGGTTGCCACTTGCTCTTTATCCAATGCGAGAGATGTGCCGCTTCTTATGATGGGTGCTGCACAGAAGAATGCCAAACTGTACATAACCTACCGGAAGAAGAACAAAAGAAACTGCGGGAAGGGATAGATAAGGGCAATATGGTGTTTAATAAGGCAAAGGCACGATTGAGACCAAGACTTAACAGTGAGCAGTAGCGGTATTGAGGTTTTAATTTGCTTGTTATCAACTTGCATAAATCCTGCTAGTTGCCTGTTGATTCTATTCTCTAATTTACTGAAAGAAAAGTTATAGTATTGCAAATGGTTGGTAACTGTGGGTCATAAGGGCAGATTAACTTTTTTAATGGGTTTATGGAACATCATTTGAACTAACCAAAATTAAATTAATGATTATGAAAAAGATTACTCAAACCATACTGTTGGCAATTATTGCCTTTGGTATATCAAGCATTACTGGCAATGCGCAAAACACATGGCCAAAATCAATACCAACAGACAATGGCGGTAAAATTGTTATTTATCAACCCCAACCGGAGAGTATGACGGGTGATATATTGGCTGAAAGGGCAGCAGTATCTATTGTTACTGCAAACGGAGTGGAACCCACTTTTGGTTCCATCTGGTTTGATGCCAATCTGCAAATAGATAACAATAGCCATAATGCAATAATTCAAAGTTTAACCATAAAGGATGCAAAATTCCCTGGTCTAAAAGACCAGCAACAATTGCAACAATACACTAACGCCATACAAGATCAGGCACCTAGTTGGAATATCAAGTTTTCAACGGAGCAATTGGCGTCTTCTATTGAGCAATCAAAACAATTAAGCCAGCCAAACCTAAAGAATGATGCCCCTAAGATTATATATAAGGATAGGGCTAGCACATTGATTATCATTGATGGGCAACCCAAGGTGCAAATGGATAAGAAGACCGGCTTTAAGAGGGTAATCAATACGCCTTCTACCATTGTTTTAAATCCTGATGATAACCGCTATTATTTTTATGGTGGGGGCTTGTGGTATAGTTCCAATAATGTATTATCTGGTTGGAATTACACGCCAAATGTACCGTCAAACATACAACAACTGGATGCGCAGATACAGGCTGCACAAAAGAAAGATGCTACTGCAAAAACAGATGATAAACCATCTACCCCAACAGATATTATAGTAAGTACCGAGCCTGCCGAATTGATACAGACAGACGGCGTACCTTCCTACCAAACCGTGCAAGGAACGAACTTATTGTACGTTGATAATTCATTGAATGATATATTTAAGGACATAAACTCACAACAGAACTACATATTATTGGCTGGAAGATGGTACACATCAACCTCACTCAATGGGCCATGGTCTTATGTACCTGCAAGCCAATTGCCACAAGACTTTGCCCAGATACCGGAAGGTTCAGAAAAGGATGGCGTATTATCTAGCGTAGCCGGAACAGATGCTGCTAACGAAGCCTTGATGGATGCACAAATTCCACAGACAGCCAAGATAGATAGACAAACTGCCACCACCCATGTTACTTATGATGGTTCGCCAGAGTTTAAACGTATTCAAGGAACAAACCTTTTGGTAGCAGAGAATAGTAACGAAACAGTTATAAAATCTAATGCCAACGGCAACTATTATGCAGTGGATAATGGTGTTTGGTTTATCAGTAATGATCCAAGTGGCCCATGGCAGGTATCTACAGAAAGACCATC
>JANYEU010000395.1 GCA_025362915.1 Chitinophagaceae bacterium
CATTTCTTTCTCGGCTTCTGCTCAAAAGGATAGTATAACATTAAACTGGAGTGCCGCATCCGAAATAAATAATAAGGGATGGAGCATTGAAAGGGCAACCGCAACAACTGCATGGACAGCTATTGGATTTATTGATGGAAATAATAAAACCCACAACAATAGTTATACTTACAGTGATAAAAATGTTTCTTCTGGCATTTATTATTATCGTTTAAAGCAAATCGATTTGAATGGAACTGCAACTTATAGCAATATAATCAGTATAAATCTGCTATCAATAAATACTAACTTAAAACTATCTGCCTATCCAAATCCATTTGGTTCATCTACTACTGTGAGCTACACGCTTGCAAAAGATGAAAAGGTTATTGTGAAACTGTATAGTATAACGGGAGAATTAATGCAAACAGTTGTAAATAAAACCCACCAAGCGGGAACCTATTTGCAAACGATACAAGGTAATAACTTAGCGAAAGGGGCTTATTATGTAAGCATTCTGATAGGAGATAAAAAGACGGGAGTTAACCTAATCAAGCAATAAATTGGGAGAATTTGAGTTTATAAAACTTATTTCTTAAAGAGGGAATCCAATTCTTATTCCACCCCAGCGATGGTCAAATCCAGTACTGAACTCTTTTGTAAGGTATGATTGTGTGTATTCCATATACAACTCTTTGAAACATACTACAAAGCCATAATCATTTTGCAAGGTAAAACGGTTGAGGTCTGATGAAGGAATAGTATATGGACTGTTCTTATTGAAGAGGCCACCTTGCAGCGTTGCATCATAACCAACAATGGCTCCTACCAACTTAGTATAGAAATAATATTGCACCTTCTTCCTTATTGGTTTTGTGGTTGCAATAGAAGTAAATCGGTTATTGAAGTTACCCACCATAATATTGTAGCCACCAGTTACCTTATCATTATGTGCTCCCAGTGTAATTGCCGATGCAGCATCCAGTAAGAAGGCATTTTTATAAGAGAATACTTTCTTTTCATAAGTCAGTTGATAATTGAGGATAATATCATTCCGTATCTGGTATTGCCAACCCTGTGGCAGATGATTGCCTGTCCATTTGTGTATGGTGGTTTGAAACTCCTTGCCGCCTGCCCCCTCTCCCATCAATCCAATAATAAAAGTGCTGGATATTATTTGCTGCCTTATGGTATCCACCGCAATGGCAAATGTGCTTACAGACATATCGCCACAAAAGGGTCTATCACCATGCAAGATGGTGTCGCTACGGATTGTGGTAGGCGTATAACCAAAGTTATCAAAGCGGAAACCATAAGTAATATCCGTATTCCTTGGCTTGATTAATATGGAAGAAGTAAAGAATTTGCTGATGGAAGGATGGGCATATTCCAGTGTTACCCCTTGCGTGTAATATTGGTCTGTCTTGGTAAAATAATCATTATCATAATGAAACCGAAAGTACTTATTGCCAAGGCTATTTTTGAAGGAAGAAGTATTATCTATCACTTGTGCATAACCTTGATGAACAATAAATAACAGACAGAAACAGTAAAAGATTCTATTAGATAACATAATCACTTTTAAAACATACGCCATATAATAAGTTATGGTTTTATAGAACTAATCTAACTCTTTATAATAGCCACTGTCACGTCTTTTAATACCATTTTATTCCCCTGATGCAAGAATCAACTGATTTTAGCTAAATTTTTTTAATATTTTTCGGCGAATAACAATTATTCTAAAATAATAGCTACATATTTGCAATGTGTAATTGTTACACATTAATAAATAATAAAACGCTTGTATGAAAAATTTAACTACACTCATTCTATTTGTCTTAATAACAGCAACAACTCAAGCCCAACTGCTTAGTTGGTCGTCTGGTTCGTCCACGTTTATTCAAGAGACATCAAAGCCAGTAACCATTACAGCAAATGCCAATTATGGCAATCAGGGTTTGCTGAATCATAACCCATTTGATGTGTATATGCATATTGGTGTAATTACCAACCTTAGTAAAACATCAAGCGATTGGAAATACGTACGCGGGGTATGGGCTACAAAATATTCATGGGAAGCACTTACACCTGGTTCCAACAACACATGGAAGTACACAATAGACAGCAGTACCTCCTTAAAAGGTTTCTTTGGCGTACCTGCGGGAGAAACTATCCTAAAGCTTGCAATGGTTATTAGAAGTGGGGACGGAAGCTTAAAACTGGCAAACTCCGATGGTAGCGATATGTATGTACCCGTATATGGCAGTGGAGAAAATGTGCGTATTGATGTTCCTATCTTGCAACCACTTTATACGCCAAAGCCTGTTGCCATCTCTAAGAAGATTGGAGATAATATAACTATAGTATCAAACGCAAGCCTTCCTGCAAGCGATATGCAATTGTTTTTTAACGGTAATCTTATTTCATCAGTTAATGGCATGACAGATTCTACATCTGCAACAATTACTACTTCTGGTACCCAAACCATTATTGCCACTGCTACAAGCGGCGGCGTTACCAAGAGCGATACCGTTACTTTTTTTGTAGCTCCATCTAACAATGTAGCCGCCTTGCCTGCTGGTGTTTCTGATGGAATTAATTACGAACCGGGCGACACTTCAGTTACCTTGGTATTGTATGCGCCTAATAAAAAGAATATAGTGCTAGTAGGAGATTTCAGCGACTGGGTGGCTTCTTCCAGTAATCTGATGAACATCACACCTGACGGAAACCGCTTTTGGATACGTCTTACGGGCTTGACTCCGGGTAAGGAATATGCTTATCAATATTTGATTGATGGAAACTTGCAAGTGGCTGATTACAACTCAGAAAAGATATTGGATAAATATGTAGATCCGCAAATATCTACCAGTAGTTATCCAAACCTGATGGCTTTCCCCGCAAAAGCTAACGGTTCTATTGTGAGTGTATTGCAAACTGCACAAACCCCTTACACTTGGCAAGTAACCAACTTTGCAAGACCAGATAAAAAGAACCTTGTTATCTACGAATTATTGGTAAGAGATTTTGTTGCTGCGCAAAACTGGCAAACATTGACTGATACGCTAACTTATCTGAAAAGATTGGGCATTAATGCCATTGAAGTAATGCCTTTTAACAACTTTGAAGGTTATAGCAGTTGGGGTTATAACTCAAACTTTTTCTTTGCCCCAGATAAGGTTTATGGAACACCGACTGCCCTAAAACAATTTATAGATGCGTGCCACAAACAAGGCATTGCCGTAATAATGGATTTGGCCATGCAAGATGTATTTGGCACTTCTCCTTTGGCAAGTATGTATTGGAACTCCGCCAAGAGTATCCCCGCTGCCGATAATCCTTGGTTGAATCAATATCCTACACATGCATATAATGTAGGTAGCGAATTCAATCATTCCAGCGCAGCAACCATTGCACTCCGCAATAGGGTTTATGCGCATTGGTTGAAAGATTATAATATTGATGGCTTCCGTTTCGATTTGGCTGGCGGTTACACACAAACCAATACTTGCGATGCTACCGGCGGAAACTGTAATGTGGCCAACTGGAATAACTACGATGCTGGCAGGGTTAATACTTGGACTTCTATTTATAGTTCGTTACAAAGTATTGCTCCAGGTAGTTATTGCATTTTGGAAAGCTTTGTTAGCAATGGTGAAAACAAAGTTTATACCGACCAAGGTATGATGGTTTGGGGTGGTGGAAACATCAATTATTCCATGTCTCAAGCTACTATGGGCTTTAGTACCGGTTCAGATTTTAGCGGTGGTCTTTACACCAACCTTGGTTTCTCGCAACCGGGTGCGGTTGATTATCAAGAAAGCCATGACGAGGCAAGAATCATGAACAAAAACCTTAATTATGGCAATAGTTCTGGCTCGTACAATGTAAGAAATTTGACTACCGCCTTACAACGTAGTGCAATGGGTGCTTCTTTTTGGGCAATGATGCCTGGTCCTAAAATGCTATGGGAATTTGGCGAATTGGGTTACGATTATGGCACTACCGCTTGTGCTGATGGTATTACAAATACTTGTGGCAACTTGGATAACAAGCCTATCCCATGGAACACTTATTACAAAGATGCCAACAGACAGGCATTGTATAGTGTGTACAGCAAGCTATTAAACCTTCGCACCAACCCTGCATACGCTACGTTGTTTACAACTGGTTCTACCAACTATAGCCTTAATGGTTTCGTAAAATGGATGAGTGTTTACAGCACACAATTGCAGGTTATGGTTTATGGCAACTTTGATGTGGCACAACAAACGGGTACCATTTCTTTCCCTAGCACGGGCACTTGGTACAATTTGTTTAGTGGCACTGCCATTAATGTTTCCACCACTGGTTTGCAAAACGTAACCTTGAATCCTGGCGAGTATTACGTTTACGTAAACCAACAAGCCGCGCTTCCTGTTTCTTGGATTGATTTTACCGCCCAATATCAAAATGGTGGTTCTGTATTATTAAATTGGAGTACCGCAAACGAAGTTGCAAATGATCATTACGATATAGAACGTAGCATCGATGGTAAAACCTTTACGCATGTAGGCGTAGTTTCTGCGGTAAAAAATATTGCCAATAAGAGTATTTATAACTTTAATGATGCCTCAGCTCCAGCAGGAAAGGTTTACTATCGTGTAAAACAAGTTGATGTTACTGGTAAATATAGCTTCTCTAAAGTGGTGATGGTTACTACCGATATGAGAACAAGTTTTTGGCATACATTTTATACAGGAACCAATATAAGAGTGGCAATGCAGGCTGATATGGGCAAGGTTACCATTGAATTACATGATGCTTCTGGTAAATTATTGACTCAAAAAAGTATAGGCAATGCTACCAATGGTCAAACGATTGATATCCCTGTAGGTCAATACGCTAGAGGGCTTTACCTGATAACTGTTTCTTCTGATCAAGGAAATAGGACAGATAAAGTGATGGTTAAATAAGGATTTGGTTTTAACCAGTCAATTAATGAATCCCAGTTGCTGCTGTTGGCAACTGGGATTTTTTTGTTTAATGGATAAAATACTTTGTATCATACGATACAAGCTGTATTTGATATGAAAGAAGTAGTGGCTGGCAAATAACAAAGGCAATGAATTACGAAGTATAAAATCTTATTCCTTTGTTTTGCACCAAATTATTATTAGGATATGATTAAGATAAGACGGGCAGAAAAAGATGATTGTGCAAGATTGTTGGAATTGGTAAAAGAACTCGCCCTCTACGAGAAAGCCCCACAAGAAGTAACCATTACGCTGGAATCATTTACAGAAAGTGGCTTTGGCAATAACCCTGTTTGGTGGGCATTTGTGGCAATAACCACTACCGATGCTGGCCAAGAATATATTGTGGGTTTTGCCTTATACTATATCCGTTTTAGTACCTGGAAAGGAGAATGCCTTTACCTTGAAGACCTTTTGGTAACAGAAGAAATGCGTGGAAAAGGAATAGGGAAATTACTATTTGAAACGATTATTGATGAATGTAAACAAAAAGGGTTTGTACGGATGTGCTGGCAAGTACTGGACTGGAACGAACCTGCCATCAACTTCTATAAGAAATACAATGCCTCTTTTGATGGAGAATGGATGAATGGATCGATAGACTTTTAGATAGTTATTAGATGTAATCGAAGATAATACTAATAACTAACCACTAACTACTATTGGATATACCAGTCTTTTATACGCAAATAGGTATTGTATGTGGGCGCATCAAACTCTACCATACCAACCTTTTTGGTATAATAAACCTCTGTGGGCAATAAGGCAAACGAGAAATCGTTACCCTGATAATCATAAACCAACAACTCTTCTTGCACTTGTATGGTACTATCCAACGAAGGTGTAATGAAGTTGAATACAACATTCTTGGCTATAATTGTACATTTCAACACCACTTTAATATTTGTTATGGTACCCAATAAATTATACTTTGTGAAAAGTGTATCTGTCTGCCAGCTCTGCCCCACACTTTTTGTATCATCCAAAAGCATATACTCAACCGGAGGAATAACAGACGCCAACTTTTTTGCATATTCGTAGTAATGCCCTAACCCATCTTTTCTATAATAACTCGTATCATGCTTATTGGAGATGGCCAATTTGTAAGTAATTCCATTGATGGTTTGGGTAGAACCGTTAAAGGAAAAACGTAGGGTATCAGCCGTATATCTATTGGCAATAGTATCTGCGTTGTAGGTTATATAGCTACCAATCGTCATTGGGAAATAATCTGTTTCGGAAGATATATGTGGTCCGGGAACTGTAATCAAGCTAAAAGAACAGTTGGTATTTAGGAAGGTTAAATTGAACGAAGCAGTATCCGCAAGTATGGGTGTTCCATACCCTTTTAGTATGATAGTCTGCGTGCCTGTGCTAGTGGTGACTGCATCGTTCGTTGAGAACCAACAGCCGTTGATAGAGTTTGTATAGATTCTATACGTCCCCGTTCCGGTGAAATTGACTGTAGCAGTTATGTAATTTGCTGAAGTGAGTGCAACACCACTTAAAAAACTTCCATGTATGGTAATATTTGAGCAATTGCCCATATTGTCCTGCAAGCTGCCATTTGCCAGGGGCAGACTTTGGGGAGGCGTATAGCTATCCGCACTAGTATCTTTCTCACAAGATAACAAGCTAGTTGCTATAATGATTGAAAATATTATTATGCCAAAATATCTTTTCATATAAATTTTCTACTTACTATTTTGATGCCAAGAAAGTCATTATCCTACTCTCAACTTACGACTTAATAATTGATAACCCCTAAGCCAACAATGCTGCCTTATTGCTTAAAGGCTTTCCAGTAGAAAGTTCCAGCACATTGTTTAATGTAATGTGGGCTATCTCTGTGAGGGCTTCTGCCGTAAAAAATGCCTGATGGGCAGTAACCAACACATTCGGAAAACTCATCAGCCGTTGTATCTCATCATCCTGAATGATGTCAGACGATAAATCCTTGAAAAACAGCTTGTCTTCCTGTTCATATACGTCAATTCCCAGATAACCGATTTGTGCCGCCTTCAATCCTTTTATTACCGATTGGGTATCTATCAATCCCCCACGACTTGTGTTAATAATCATTACTCCCTTTTTCATCCTGCTGATGGTAGTGGGGTTTATCAAATGCCGTGTTTGATCGTTCAATGGGCAGTGTAGCGATACAACATCAGCCTGTTCAAATACTTCCATTAACGGATGATAAGTAACACCCATTCCTTCCAAGTCTTTATTGGCAATCAAGTCAAAAGCCATCACCTTACATCCAAAACCAAGCATTATTTTACAAAATGCTTGCCCAATATTGCCTGTGCCAACCACCCCAATGGTTTTACCATGCAAATCGAAACCCAATAATCCATTCAAAGAAAAGTTCTGTTCGCGCACACGATTGTGTGCCTTATGTGTTTTGCGGTTGAGGGTCATTATCAATGCCACGGCATGTTCTGCAACTGCTTCGGGTGAATAGGCTGGTACACGACACACTTTCAATCCATATTCCTTACATGCGCCCAAATCCACATTATTAAATCCAGCGCAGCGTAAGGCTATTATTTTTACCCCTTTGGCAGCCAGCACTTTTATAACTTCGGCAGTTACCTTATCGTTTACAAACACACAGACAACCTGCGTATTCTCCACCAAGTTCACAATATGGGGACCAAGGTGTGTTTCAAAGAATTCCAACTGAAACCCATAAGCCTTATTTGCTTCGCTAAAGAAAGTCTTGTCGTAAGGCTTCGCCGAGAAGAAGCTAACCTTTATGTCTGTAACTGTATCCATCTGTCAACAATAATTTAGTTTGTTCCTTACAAAGATGGGGCATGTGGATTGAATTAGATACTATTCTTTTACCAATCATCTCCTGTAAGCCAACTTTAACGGGTAATAGGACAAATTAACCAATTGCTAGATTTCAGAATGCTGATTCTATATGTAACAGGCTTGTTTTCTCTTCTAATCAGCGTATTTCCCAAAAGGAAATATCTGATATTTTATAAAATATCAGAAGTTACCGATGCGGCAGGCTTGTTATTTTATTCCATAAGTCCTATTCCAACATTGGAATAGGTGTTATTTTATTTGAGAACTGTGATTCCAACATTGGAATAGGTGTTATTTTATTTGAGAACTGCGATTCCAACATTGGAATAGGTGTTATTTTATTTGAGAACTGTGATTCCAACATTGGAATAGGTGTTATTTTATTTGAGAACTGTGATTCCAACATTGGAATAGGTGTTATTTTATCTATTATTGAGTTTGACACTTCAGTAGAAACAGTATTTATAAAAAATAAATCTTACTCTCTCTTCACCAAAGGGCATTAATAATAAGGCTATTACACTTTGCAGAACAGCAAGATTTTTTATCTTATCAATCATAAACTGGATACCTATTATCTAATCCACGTTTATAATAACTTCCTTATCGTAGCAGGTTTCCATCCATTGCGAAAATTGTTTATTCACGTAGTAATGGCAAAAAAAGTTATCGCCAATAAGGTTATTGGCTATGTAGCTGTACGCGCTTGGAAACTTTAAAAAGAAATTATACTTGCTAATTTCGCCTTCCATACGCCTGAATATT
The DNA here is from genome assembly GCA_025362915.1 of Chitinophagaceae bacterium. GTDB lineage: Bacteria > Bacteroidota > Bacteroidia > Chitinophagales > Chitinophagaceae > Parasediminibacterium. The sequence goes on from JANYEU010000395.1 coordinate 8,586, forward strand.
TCTCGGCTATAATTGGCTAAAGTGGCTTCGCTAAAACTCTTTTCTTTCAATGCTTTTTCTATAAACCTTGCCGCAATATAGCCCGTCATCATACCTGTACCAATGCCTTCGGCAGTTGTTGGCGAAGCAATGGATGCTGCATCGCCTACCAACAGCCAACCATCGCCCACTACCTTTCTCTTTAAGGAAGCAGCAGGAATGCCACAACCAAATATCTCCTGACAAGGCTCTGCATTCTTGAACCGATGTGCCAAGGCTGGGTCTTTTGATATGAGTTCCTTAAAAGATTCCCTGATATTTATATTTAATTTACTGGCAAACTCGCTCGTCATCCCGTAACCTACATTTGCCTCTCCATTTGCCAAAGGAAATATCCAGAAATAGCTCATGGGAATATTGGAAGGAGAATAAACTTCCAATAAATTCTTCTCGTGTATGCCATCAATGTTTTTCCAATACTGACGGACAGTGCTGAAATAATGCTTCCTATTTATTTTTCTGTCGCCCAAATAACGCAATACGGTAGAGTGATCGCCATCCGCACCAATCAACATTTGGCAGGTAATTTCCAGTTCGCCATCTTGGTCTTCCGCTATCAGTTTCCAATCATTGCCTTCTTTGGTAATGGTTTTCACCTTGGTTCCCTGCCTGAAGTCGGCAGTTTTTCTATCTATCTTGCCAATTAAAAAGTTGTCAAAGTGAAATCTTTTTGCCACCAAAAAAGGAAACCTGTCTTCCTGCCCCTTTGGTTGTTTGTATATAAAGTCGCTATTAACCCCTTTATTAGAAATAAAACGGACTCCACTAGACACAGTAAAATGTTCATTGCCTAATAATTCATTGGGTATGATATCGCGATCTATATGGTTCAGCATCCGCAATGTTTTCAGGTCTAATCCATCGCCGCAGGTCTTATCCCTTGGAAAAACAGCCGCATCCACGATGATGTGTTCAATACCTTTTTTACTTAGAAAGATAGATGTAGAAGCTCCCGCAGGGCCCGCACCAATGATACAAACGGTAGAACTAAGCTTCTTGAAACTCATTAAATGGAAAGATTTTATCCTGAAAAAAAATAAAAGTAATAGAAACAACCAACATACGTACGTTTTATATGGCAAGTTTTATGTTTTAAGTTTGAAAGGAGGATAATTAATCGCAAAGAGCACAGAGGTATTACTCAAAGGAACACAAAGAGAGATGAGTTATTATTATCTTGCGGGCAATAAAACTGCATCCCCCCTTTTAAGGGGTTTTAGGGGTAATCCAACCCCTACATCTTTGTAGCATCAAATTAATAAATGAAAATGAAAAAATTACTCATCCCTTTCGCCTCCTTAATTCTCTTTGCTGCCTGTAAGAAAACGGACAACAGCACAAATGGTGGTTTACCCGCAGGAAAAATTGCCCCTGATGGGTTTACTTACAAAACCACAAAACAAATAACTGCCGATGTAACACTGCTTACAAACACAGACCAAGCATTGGCAAATATTCCTGTAGCAATATATACTTACGCTGATGGTGTAAGGGGAAATAAGATTGGTACAGCCATAACTGACGCTTCTGGAAAGATAAACTTTACCACCTCTGTTGCTGCCGAAATAGACACTTTTATTGTAACGCCAAACTTTGTGGGTGTGATAAATAATGCAAAAGTATTTTTAGCCAACAATACAATCTCTTGTACTTTAGGTGGTTCTGCTGGTTTTAAAGGAAACGTGGTGGGCACTTTTGATGCTGTTTTAAAGGGGAGCTACGAACACAATGCAATAGGTAAACATGGTGGTTACTCTACTTTCGATATTAATGGCACAAAAACATCCACTGTTTTTAGTTATCTTGATACTACCGATATTCAAGGTAAACCTCTCCACCGCTTGATGTCTCCTAATGATGTAATCACTGCCGACTTATTGAATAACATTACCTATTCATTACCCGAAGGTGTAAATCTGTCTACTTCTACAAGAGGGGCTTCTTATTTGGCCAGCAATGCCACGTCTGATATTGTAATGCAAGCCGATGGGGATGTGACCTTGACTTTTGCTTATGAAGGTGCCGGCTATAGAAGTGGATTGGGTTACTATACTTATCCTACAAGCACCCCTCCTACAACTCTTGCGGATATCAAGGAAATTAAATTCATCTTTCCAAATTGTAGTTTAAATGGTAGTGGTGGAAGCCTCATATCTGGCAACAAGGTAGATTTAGGTACTTTTAAAGCCGGAACCACCATTGGGTTTGTATTATATGCCAACGGATTTACTGGTACGGCGGGTACAAACAATGTAAACACCAGTGCAACAGCTTTCTTTACTGATTCTTATTTGAACCCTGAAAAAGCTACCGCAAAACAAAAACATACCGTACTGCTAAACTATACCGACCCTACTACAAAAAATCCGTTGTTCTTAGTTGGATTTGAAGATATAAACAGGGAAGTGGGTGGTGACAATGATTTTAACGATGTAGTGTTTTATACCACTTGCAGTACGGCAAATGCCATTGTTACAAAAGGCGTAGCACCAGTTGATGTTCCAAAGGATACTGACGGGGATGGTGTGAACGATGTACTGGATGCCTATCCTAATGATGCCACACGTGCTTACGATAATTACTATCCTTCTGCATCCCAATATGGCACAATCGCTTTTGAAGATAACTGGCCTTTGCAAGGTGATTATGATATGAACGATTTGGTGGTTAGCTATCAATACAAATTGGTATCTAATGCCAAGAACCAAGTGGTAGAAATTTTCGGAGACTTTGCCCCCATAGCCGCTGGTGCCAACTACGAAAATGGATTTGGTATCCAATTCCCTTTTGTTTCTGGTGCTGTCAACACAGTAACTGGTCAGAAGTTAGCAAATGGCTATATAAAACAAAATAGCAATAATACCGAAGCATCACAAACCAATGCGGTTGTTATACCGTTTGATGGTACAAAACAATTGATAAGCAATCCCGATGGTGCTGCTTTTATAAACACAGATCCTAGCCGTGCAAAGGTTAAGGGCGATACATCTCATGTTTATGTAAAACTGACAACGCTTCAGAGCAACCTTGACCCTGCCACGTTCAACCCATTCCTAATCAGCAATAAAAGAAGAGGTTATGAAATACATCTTCCGGGATTTGTGCCTACCAATCTTGCCGACAAAACATTGTTTGGCACTGGCAACGATGCATCAAATGCAACTACAGGTATTTATTATGTTACCAAGAATAATTACCCTTTTGCCATCAACTTTCCTACAACATTTACTTACCCAACCGAGACTACCCCAATAAACAATGCCTACCCGCATTTCTTTGATTGGACAGGAGCAAATGGGAAATCATATTTGGATTGGTATTCCAATACCGCCACTGGCTATAGAAACACTTCGAGTCTCTATACCAAATAAAATAGGTTAGTTTTCATTTTCAGCTTTGGGCTGCCCTCTTTCGGGGCAGCCTTTTTTATTTACCAAGTGGTGTTAGATTAAGTCGGCTAATGTTTGCTGCTGATATAACTTATGGAGGAGTAAAGGCTCAACATATAGGTATCATAGGCATATAGGAAACATAGTTTTCTTACTTAGGATTTTAAGAAAGGACACAAAGAAAAAAAGTTCCACTTTTTTATACTCGAACTATGTGTCCTTAAAGTGCAACGTTTCTTACCTTATTTTCTATGTGTCTAATGTGCCTATGTGTTAGATAAAAAGCTTTGTGGGTATTGAAAGATCAGTTATTTAAGCCATTCCCAACGTTTTGCCCAGTCTAGCAATATGTCTCTTCTCCACTTCAGTATGGTTTTTCCTCCCTCTATTTTTCCATCATACAATTTAGGGTCTCCCTTGTCGGTGTACCAATGAGTGCCCAATAAATAATCTGTCGTATGGCTTTTGCCCGGCCATAGATTATCTACCACCAACTTTCCTTCCTGTGTTGGAAAATTAGGAATATTCGAAGTGAATTTATAGTTTAATACTTCCGCCTGTTTCGGTACATATCTGATGGCATATTCTCCTTTACCAAGATAATATCCAGACCACTTCTGCACGTTGTTTTTATACGTTGTCTCCATCCAAAAACAAACCGACTCTGCCGGTACGTTTACTTCAGGCTCTTTTAAGTGAAACTCTACAACAGTACAAAACGCAACGGTATCAACTATAGTGGTCAATCGATTAAATACTACTCGGGAACTATGGTTAAATCGATCGAAACTACCGCCCCAACTTTCACGTTCAGGGTTATTAAGGTCACCATCCATCATATACAGCAGCGAGGGTGTATCGCCCATTTTCACATCTCCCTTGTAATAACTTTTAAAGTCTTTGCCCAAGTATCCTGCTGCCTGAATATATCTATCGTAGTAATCCGAACTTTTCACACTGTCCAAGGAGTTACTATTAGAAAAGAATCCATAGTAGGAAGAATTGACTTCAATGAACCAAAGATTTGGAAAGTGTTCCACTATATATGCATAGCTATTGGCACTCCACTTTTTGTTAGGACCACCAATCCAATACACGCGTATCTTGTTGGCAATTTCAGGGGCATCATGCAGTGCCTGTGCCACATCTTCCAATCCTCCCCAACCCAATACCCAAAGCGGCTGTGTGCTTTTCTTTTTGGCACATTTAATTATCCAATTCGAGCCATCGGTAGCAGTGGAATAGCCAATGTAAGGTGCATTACCATGAACCCCTTGTTTGGTTACCGACCGTAAATAATTGGGCGTTGCCAAGCCACTTTGGTGTTGCATCAGTTTGGGTAAATCTTTCTCATACAAATCAATCATCCGCAATATTTCCTCCTTATTCCCTTTGCCATAAGAAGGCGAAGAAACAAGCCCTTCAATATTGAATTTCTCGTTATACATCAGTAAGTGCGCCATCGATTGATTATCGTCTGGGTCGGTGCCACCAATATCTGTACTGACAAGAATCCGTGGTTTAACAGGCACTGGCTTTTGAGCCATCAATATACCTGAATAAAGACTGAGCGTAACGATGAAGGCAAGTTTATTCATTAGTATAGTTCTACAATTAGTAAAGTGATTGGTGTAAGCAAAGCAAGGTTTAATTGCTGTTCTATAATTCAAATATATCGACTAAAAATATATTCAGAACCATGATTGCACAACGAGCACATTCTATATCAAAATCATCTACCCCCCTTTTAAGGGGTTTTAAGAGTAGTATTTAACCTACATCTTTGCTACATAAAATTAATACAAGTTAATAATACAAAAATGAAAAAAGTTATCATATCAATTGCGTCAATCATCATGTTTTCAACCTTAATAATAACAGAAAATAAGGTTTCTGAAGTTGTACCGGCAAATAAGGTTACTACTGATCAATTTCCTTTTAATTCCAAAAAGCAAACAACCGTTGATTTTGCGATACTCTCAAACACAGAATAAGCACATTAGCAAACATCCTCTTTGCAATATAAGCCTACTGTAAGCATTCAGGGTATGACATAATGTTCACTAATATAATGAGGATTGATTTGATTAACCTGCTTGTTGCTAACATCCAAAAGTTTAGAAGCGGAGAAATTTCGTTAAGCTATCATATATCATCAATACCACGCTCATAAAGGCTAACTATCCAAAAATAAGAGGCGTTTATAACTATTCAAGGTCTGGTAAACATAGATTGTTGCCCAATAACAGCAACGTTTTATCAATTTATACCTTTACTATAACGATTTATACCTCTGCAAAGTGGATTTACACAAGTGCTATGTTAATTTACACCTTTACGAAACGGATTGACACCTTTACAATACCCATTTATACCTTTACAATCAGCAGTTATAGTGTTACAATCACGGGTTATACCTCTTCAATATCGAATTATACCTTTTGGTAACCAATTAATACCTTTTTGGAACCGATTATTACCTTTACGAAACGGATTTATACCTTTACAAAGTGGATTTAAACCAGCAAGATGAAAAGAACTGTAACCACACAGGAACTAATAATTGATGAGGCAGCAATCAATTAATCTTCATTTTTAACAAGGGTTACTCACTTTTAACCAATCACTATCGACTTTCAACTTTCCACTCTTGACTTAGTTATAATGACTTTCTTCTCATAACTTGCCCGTACGCCCTACATTTGCGGCTCATAAAAAAAGGATACTGATGCTGATTGGCTTTCAAAACTTAACGTTTGAATTTGGTGCAAGGGTGATTGTAGAAGATGCTACGTGGCACATAAATCCCGGTGAACGCATTGGATTGATTGGTTATAATGGAACAGGTAAGTCTACTTTGCTAAAGGTATTGGTGGGTCAGTACCTGCCATCGAAGGGTTCGGTGGAGAAGGGAAGAGGTACCACAATTGGTTACCTGCATCAAGATTTGTTGAGCTTTGATACGAGCGAAAGTATATTGGAAGTGGCAATGGGTGCCTTTGAAAGGGTGCGCGAACTGGAAAAAGAGATAGTGGAGTTGGGCATTGAACTGGAAACAGATGAGAACGAAGAACTGCTTATAAAATACACCGACTTACTGCACGAAATGGATGTGCTGGATGGCTATAACATTCAACATAAAACAGAGGAAGTGTTGCATGGGCTTGGTTTTTCTACCGAGCAGATGGGTAAACCCTACAAGGAATTTAGTGGGGGATGGCGTATGCGGGTGTTGCTTACCAAGATGATATTGCAAGCCCCCGATGTGCTGCTGCTTGATGAACCTACAAATCACTTGGATTTGCCATCCATAGAATGGCTGGAGAAATACCTGATGCACTATCAGGGTAGTGTGGTGATAGTGAGCCACGATAAGTATTTCCTGAACAGAATGGTGAATAAGATTGTGGAGATTTATCAGCAGGAGCTTCATATCTATTCTGGCAACTACGAATATTATGAAACAGAGAAAGCTCTACGGATAGAGATGCAGCAAAGGGCTTTTGAGAACCAACAGGACTACATAAAGCAACAGGAAAAGTTTGTGGAGCGGTTTAAGGCCAAGGCCAGTAAGGCTGCGATGGCGCAAAGCATCATGAAAAGGCTGGATAAGATAGAAAGGATTGAGAATGTGGAGATGGAAAGACCGAACATCAGGATAAACTTTCAACTGAATAATCAGCCAGGAAGGGTGTTGGTAACGCTGAAAGATGTGCATAAGCAATATGGCAATAATGTAATTGTGGATAAGGGTTTTGCAGAGATAAACCGTGGCGATAAGATTGCCTTGATAGGAGCAAATGGTAAGGGAAAGAGTACGCTGCTACGTATAATAGCCGGAACGGAAGAAGACTTTGAGGGCGAAAGGCTATGGGGGCACAATGTAGACAGTAGCTTTTATGCACAGCACCAATTGGAAGCATTGACGATGGATAATACCATTTTGGAGGAGATGCAAGAGAGTAGAAGTGGTAAGACCGATCCGGAACTAAGGGGTTTGTTGGGCTGTTTCCTGTTTGGTGGAGATGATACGGATAAGAAGATAAAGGTGTTGAGCGGAGGGGAGAAAGCGAGGGTGGCATTGGCAAAGGTTATTGTAAGCAAAAGTAATTTCCTGATGCTGGATGAACCTACCAATCACTTGGATATGCACAGTGTGGAACTATTGGCGGAAGCCTTGGATAAGTACGAGGGCAGCTTGATATTGGTGAGCCATGATAGGTTCTTTGTATCCAAGACGGCCAATAAGATTTGGGAGATTGTGGACCATGAGATAAAAGAATTTAAGGGTACTTATACTGAATATGTTGAGTGGAAGGAGCGTATGGCTAAACATGCAAAGGAGCAAAGCCGTAAGGCAGCCCTTGAAGAAAAACCTGCCGCGAAAGCTGCCGAACCACAAAAGAATAAGCAACAGGAAGCACCTGCCAAGCCAAGAATAGATAATACGGAGTTGAAGAAGTTGCAAAACAGGTTTAAGAAAGCAGAAGATGATTTGGAATTACTAAAGACACTGAAAAATACTATTGAACTAGCATTGGCTGCGCCTGACAGTTATAAGGATTCTGTGAAATTTGCCGAAACAGAGAAGCAATACAAAGAAGTAAATGCCAAGATGAAATTGGCAGAAGCCCACTATGAAGAACTGTTTGAGCAGATTGTGGAGATGGAGGGATAGGATTTAATGGTTAGTGGTTAGATAAAAGAAAAGAAACTTTATGTTTACAATCGAACAAATTAAGGTCGCCCATTCAAAAGTAAAAAACGGTGCCGACTTCCCTAGTTATCTGCAAGAGATAATACAATTTGGTGTAACCCATTATGTGGCATACGTTGAAGATGGAAACGTTAATTACTACGGAAAAGATGACTACAAAATCTCTTCGGGAGGAAAGTATGAAAAGCTGACTATTGCTGATAAGAGTGATAAGGTTCACTTTGAAGCTGACCTTAAAGCCCATCAGCAAGGAAAGACAAACTATCCAACCTTTTGTAACGACTGTGCAAAGGCTGGCATAGAAAAGTGGGCCGTTTGTATGGAAAAGATGACCTGCATTTATTTTGACAAAGCGGGCAATAATATTTTGGCAGAAATGATTCCTATTACCAATAATTAATATTTTTCATTGATTCGAAATAATAATTTAGATTTGCCTAAAATATTATTTCAGCATGGAAAACTTATCTACAACCGAAGAGAATTATATAAAGACCATTTATCATTTGCAACAGTCGGATGCCAATGTGGGCACCAATGAAGTTGCAGTCAAACTAAACACCAAGGCAGCTTCTGTAACCGACATGTTGAAAAGGCTAAACGCCAAGCAAATACTTAACTACGAAAAATACAAGGGTTTCTCATTAAGCGAAGAGGGGCAAAAGATTGCCTTGGGTATTGTGCGCAAACACCGTTTGTGGGAATTCTTTTTGGTAGAGAAACTAAACTTCCGTTGGGACGAGGTTCACCCCATTGCCGAAGAACTGGAACATATCCAGCGATTTATTGGTGGAACGATTGGATAGCTTTTTAGGACACCCCAAGTTCGATCCCCATGGCGACCCAATACCAGACAGCAATGGAAAGATAGAACTGCAACCACAAATAAACCTGGTCGATTTACCCATAGGAAGCACAGCCAAGGTGAGTGCGGTTGGTAGTCAATCGTCAGAACTATTGGAACTGCTTACCCATAAAAACATTGCCATTGGAACTTTTATCAGTATCAAAAGAAAGTTCTCCTTTGATAATTTCCTAGAGATAGAAACAAATGCTACAACCACTTTTACTATCAGTCGGGAATTGGCATTGGCATTATTTGTAACAATTGTAACCGATAAATAACCCATGGATAAATCATTCGTCAAACAAGATACGTCCTTGGGGGAAGTAAATTCATCGGTTGATACTTATTCCCATAAAGGTTTTAGAAGGATACTTGCCTATTTCGGTCCTGCCTATCTGGTAAGTGTTGGTTATATGGATCCAGGCAATTGGGCTACCGACCTACAAGGCGGCGCACAGTTTGGTTATCGGCTGATATGGGTATTGCTAATGAGCAACTTCATGGCACTCATCCTACAAAACCTTAGTGCAAGACTTGGCATTGTGCGCCGGAAAGATTTGGCACAGGCAAGTAGGGAGATTTATCCACCCGTAATCAATTTCTGTTTATACATCTTAGCCGAATTAGCCATTGCGGCCTGCGATCTTGCTGAGATATTGGGTATGGCAATAGGCATCAATCTACTAACAGGAATCCCATTGATTTGGGGTGTATCAATAACCGTTTTAGATACCTTTCTGTTAATGTGGTTACAGAAATTGGGCATCCGCAAATTAGAGGCTTTCATTCTTGGACTGGTATTTATTATTGCCTTATCTTTTTTAATGGAATTAATATTTGCCCGTCCAGATTTAGGCGAAGCCGTAAAAGGATTAATCCCCACCCGACTGAATAAGGATTCTTTGTATATAGCCGTAGGTATTATTGGCGCCACCGTAATGCCGCACAATTTATACCTCCATTCTGCCTTGGTACAAACACGTAAGGTAAGAACAGGGTGGGCAGGAATACGGCGAGCCTTGAAGTATAATTTCATTGATAGTTTCATTGCCCTCAACGGTGCATTCTTTGTAAATGCTGCCATACTTATACTTGCCGCCAGTGTCTTCTACACCACCGGACATACAGGTGTTGCCAAAATAGAAGATGCCTATCGCTTGCTAAGCCCCCTCTTAGGTAACAGATTTGCCCCTACCATCTTTGCCATTGCATTGATTGCTGCCGGACAGAGTTCTACCATTACAGGTACGCTTGCAGGGCAGATAGTTATGGAAGGCTACCTCAGTTTACGCTTGGATCCTTTGCTCAGAAGACTTATCACCAGACTTATAGCTATCGTGCCAGCAGTGATAGTTATTTATTTTTATGGCGATGCAAAGGTTGATGACCTCTTGATATTCAGTCAGGTTGTATTGAGCCTGCAACTTGGTTTTGCCATTATCCCGTTGATACATTTTGTTAGCGACAAGGTAGCCATGGGCGAGTTTGCCATCAACCTGAGGATGAAGATAGTGGCATGGCTTATAGCTGCTATCCTTGTTTACCTGAATGTGCAGCTTGTAGCCGGCAAAATGATGGAAGTATATGAAGCCGATGGGCATTTATTGGCAAAGTTTGTAGTAACCATTGCTGCGCTCGTTTTTACATGGTTGTTTATTGCCATGGCTGTCATTCCTCTCATCCAAAGAAGGAGATTACGCCATAGTGTGGATATGCACCCCGAAGCATTACCCTTGGATAATCTTAAAATACGCCCTATCAAGAACATTGCTGTTGCATTGGACTTCAGTTATAATGATGGAAAATTAATTGCAGAAGCTATTGGGCAGGGCAAAATGGACGCGCATTACACACTATTACATATTATAGAAAGTGTTTCTGCAAATTATTTGGGCGCATCAAGTGATGATGCAGAAACCCAAAAAGATAGGCAACGTTTAGAAGCTTATGCTGCGCAATTAAGAGCATTGGGGTATGATGTTACCACACAGCTAGGTTACAGAAACAGGGTAAAAGAAATAGTGAGGTTGGTGAAAGAAGCAGAAGCGGATATGTTGATAGTTGGCGCACACCGACATAGGGGATTAAAAGACTATCTTTTTGGCGAAACTATTGATGCAGTACGTCATGACTTAGGCATAGCCATTTTGATTATTAATGTATATGCATCGTCAGATTAGATAATCGGGATAACTGTGGTTTATGCTTTCTATTTCCTTGTCCCTTGCATTTATCTTTATACCTTCATTTCTAATTTATGACTGACAGGATAAAAAGTCTACTAATATACGCTGCAAAATGTATAACTGGTACATTGATAGTATTTACCGTCTCGTCACTTTTGCATTATAAAGACATTGCCTGGTGCATTATTTCCGTAATGCTTGTGCTTTCGCCCGATGGTCGTGAATCTGTACCTCTTGCATTTACACGCATCAAGGCAAACATTGTGGGAGCATGTTCCGGCATGTTGTGTTTATACATTTACCCTACCAATATGTGGATGATTTGTCTAGGACTCACTACTACCCTTTCTTTTTGTTATTTATTCAAGCTAGATTCTGGAATACGTTCTGCGCTCGCAGCTACTATTATCCTAATGTTGCATGAAGAAGGCAAACATGTGTGGGATACGGCTATCGAAAGGGTTATTGCCGTACTTTCAGGATGCGTACTCGGCTTGGCAATTACGTTTATCTTCCATTTTAGATCAAAGTACAAAGAAATATCAAAATCGTCGCCACGAATTGATGAGGCATGATTGATTGATTAGTCAACCAGCCATAAAAAGACTTGAAAGAAGGAAAAAGAAAGAAAATAAAATGTAGTAATTTATCTCTAAAAAATAAATTTCACAATTAATTAATATTGAAATATGAAACCTATATATTTGCAATGTGATTCACAAAAAAAGGGTCACTCTGTAGAAACAGACTGACCTCTAACGATTGCTTGCCATATGAAAATTCTTCTTAGTAATTTGAGCCTTTTAAAGTAGCTTAACTTTCTTCGAACTTCGACCTCTCACGATAAACTTGCTCTTCTAACGATTGTTGCCTTATTATTTCTCGATTCTTATTTTCCTTAGATGTTACACAAAAGTAACGTTACACTTACGCCATTAAGAACCAACTTAATGGCGTTTTTATGATAGCAAACCAAGATTGAAATACTGAAATCCTTACCCCTATTAGGTTTTACTAAATACCACGTATGATGTCCAAGTGCAAAGTTGTCATGAAAATATTTTTATTAGTTATAAAAAAGCTTAAAACTCTACCACTTTTGGCCATTATTTCATAATTATACTTCTGATTTAACTGGAAAATACTTCAATTTAATAAATAACTTTTGCCTAACCTTACTCAAGTATGTATTTAATACTTTATTTATGCGAATGAAATCAGCAAAGGAAAAATTGAAATTATATAACTATTTCAGTTAATAGTGTAACAACCGTGCATCTGCATCCATCTACCTTTACCAAGGTAAAATTATTTATCAATCTATTTTTAAACTATTAAACAGTCAGCAATGAAAAATTTACAATCTCTTACCTTATCTCTGTTATTGCTTTTATCATTAATGATCAGTTCTTGCAGCGCAATTGCCAGTATTTTTAAAGCAGGAATGGACGTCGGAATCTTTCTGGTTATTGTTGTAATTATTGTCATCGTTTTTATTGTTATTAAGGTTACAGGAAATAAGGAATAGAAGCATTCGGCTATTTGTAATGCTTCTTCACTGCGTTTAAATTGCCTTATCATTTTCAATCACTACAACAAAATCGGTTCTGCTTAGTGTATTCCATGGAAACATTAGAAAGCTGATGTATATTTTTCATCTTGAGTATAATATAATCCGTAATGGAAATTTCTGTAATTAAGTGGCCTCTCTATGCTAAGCTATCCATCATTTTAATGGGAATAGTTAGCTTCTTTTATATCATGTACATAGGTCAGGATATAATTGTACCCTTCATCTTTTCTACCATAATTGCCATCTTGCTTAATCCCATTGTTAGTTTTATGCTACGATTTAAAATCAATCGGTTGATTGCCATCATATTGACTGAATTGGTAGCTATAATAATAGGTTCAGTAGCTTATTTTATTATTTCGCAAGCAGCAAGACTAAGCGATTCATTTCCACAGTTCCAACAAAAGTTTACAGTAATACTTTCCGATTTTATTGGTTGGCTGTCCAACAATTTAGGCATTGCCAAACCAAAAATATATGCATGGTTAGATAAAACTAAGGCAGCTTCGATGAATACATCATCGATAGTAGGCTCTGCATTAAGCAGCGTGAGGGTAATAATAGTGGTGCTGCTATTTATGCCTGTTTATATATTTATGATCCTTTTTTATAAGCCCCTGCTTTTGGCATTCCTTGCCCAACTGTTTAAGAACAAAAAACAAACAATGGTTGCAGAGATATTGATAGAAATAAAGAGTTTGGTGCAAAGCTATTTAGTTGGGTTACTTATAGAAGCCGCAGTAGTGGGTACGCTTAACTCTTTGGGGTTGCTCATTTTGCATATACAATATGCCATATTATTAGGAGTGATAGGCGCATTGGTAAATGTTATACCTTATATAGGTGGTATAATAGCCACCAGTTTACCCATGCTGATGGCAGTGGCCACAAAAGATCCAATAGCTGCATTATGGGTTTTAGTTGTTTATCTGGCAATACAGCTGATAGATAACAATTACATTTTTCCAAGGATTGTGGCTAGCAAGGTTAAGATGAATGCACTTATTTCTATTATTGTAGTATTGATTGGCGGCGCTTTATGGGGTATTGCAGGCACATTCTTGGCATTACCACTTACAGCCATCTGTAAGGTGATATTTGATAGGATACCAGCCTTGAAACCGTTTGGATTCTTGTTAGGGGACAATCGGCAGGAAATAAAAGAATTTAGCTTTAAGCCTAAACGAAACTATGTTAAAAGGAATGGAACTTAAAATGGGATCACTATCTCACTACAATCATTTCTTAAGAAACATAGGAATTATGTAAGTTTTAAATGAAATTGTATAACACCTGACAGCTTGCAGCTTAGCATCTTTGCATCGTAATTATTTAACAACAATTAAATGTAATTAACATGTCACCAAGTCAAAAAGGGAATCAAAATGATTCCAAAGATTCAAAGAGGGTAACAACAACAGGAAACACCAGTTCAAAATCAACAGACCAAAAGTCTGGTGGTAAAGAAATGGATTCCAAGAAAGGCAGCGAAAAAAAGGGCAATTCTAGCCATTCCAAGTAGCTGCTTTAGTATCTAACAGGAGCGTAGTGCAATACTGCACTACGCTTTTTTTATTGTTTACGAACAATAAACGGCTTTCATCCTTTCATCTACTAATTAAAACAATAAAATTCTTTATATATAACAACCTTGTATGAAACTATATACTTGTAACAAGTGCAGCAATCCACTTTATTTTGAAAACAGCAGTTGCCTTAAATGTAATAATCCCGTAGGCTTTGATGCCAGTCAATTATCGTTTGTAACATTGGCCGCAGGCAACGATGGTATTTTTATAAACATACAAGATAAAAAACAAGCTTATCGGTTTTGTAAAAACGCAGTAAACAGCACTTGTAATTGGTTGGTACCCGCCCATTCCAGCGAGGAATATTGTGAGGCATGTTCGCTAAACAGAACCATTCCTTCACTTTCCAATAATGAAAATGTGGCAAAGTGGAAAAAGATAGAGATAGCAAAGCATCGCCTCGTCTATTCACTCCTTCATCTTCACCTACCTGTTGAAGCAAAAAAAGATGATACGGCAAAAGGTATTGCTTTCGATTTTATGGCAGATATGCCTGGGGGTGAAAGAATAATGACCGGACAGGATGAAGGGGTGATCACCTTGAACATTGAGGAAGCGGATGATACCAAACGTGTGCGTAACCAAGCTGATTTAGGAGAAAAGTACAGGACATTATTAGGGCATTTCCGCCATGAGATAGGTCATTACTATTGGGATGTACTGATAAAAGACAGTGCTTTTTTAGATGAATACAGGAAAATTTTTGGAGATGAAACCAAGGATTACGACGAAGCTCTTAAAGCCTATTATGCCGCTACCCTACCTGCCAATTGGGGCGATTCTTTCATTAGTCCATATTCCACATCGCACCCTTGGGAAGACTGGGCCGAAACCTGGGCGCATTACCTACACTTGATGGACACGCTGGAAACGGCTTACTCCTTTGGTTTAGGAATACATACAGAAAAGGCAAACGACGAATTGAAAATAAGAACAGATATTACCCGCGACCCTTACACAATCGCTTCTTTTGATACGATAATGCAGATGTGGTTGCCGCTAACCTTTACGGTAAACAGCCTGAATCGCAGTATGGGTTACGGTGATTTTTATCCTTTCATCATTTCAAATACTGTGAAAGAAAAACTTCAATTCATACATAAGGTATGTAGGCAATCTGCCCAGAATGGATTAGTGCAATAGTCGTCAGGTAGTAGAAAGTTTGTAAGTAACAAATAAGTCGTTCGAGTTACTGTTCCTATTTTCTTGTTTCAAAAAGTTATATTTCTCTAAAAGGCTTAATGACTTTTTGTTTTTAACATGTGTGTATGCTTCAATTGTTTTTAATCCAATAACATCAAGTGCAAAGGCAATAACTTTTGCTGTTGCTTCCTGCATTATTCCTTGTCGTTGAAAAGAGGGCAATAATTCATACCCTATTTCGGCTTGGTCATTTTCGTTCAAAAAGTTAAACAAGCAAATTGTTCCTACTAACTTGTCAGTGTTGGTTAGCGTAATTGCCCAATAAATTCCTTTGTTTTGCTTAACCACTTCCGCAATTTTATCAATAAATTTCCTTGCATCTTCCATCGTATTACTTAGGTCTCTACCAATAATATATTTATTCACTTGTTTGTCCGAACGAAGTGCAAATATCTCTTTGTCGTCATTAACAGACAATTGCCTTAGCGTTAATCGCTCTGTTTGTAAAAATGGAAATGATGTAAATGTATTGTTCAACATATTCTGTCTATCATTTGTTTTTTGTCTGTTCGCTTCTTGCAAAAATTTTAGCTAATGTAAGCATCTTATTATGTAAACCTTATCCGCTAGCATTCATCCCATTTTCTTTGGGCAGCCTTTTCGTCTGGCAGGCTTTCCATGGTATCATATATTTGATTAGTTGGGTATCGTGTTCGCCCATCCTTTTGCAAAGATGGATGTGTTTGTTTTATATTCCACTTATGCTAAAATCAAATAACCAATCAGTCTATGACGGGAGTCATGAACAGCACCCTGATTTTCAAGCAGTAATGCACTGTTGGGGAATTTATGGGCTAGATGGGGCAAAACGTAATTTCATTAATTAAACAATTTATTTCTTTTAAATTCAATTCCATTTCTAATAAAATACGCGTGATAAAAACTAGGAATGTCGTATGTCCACTTGGGTAATATCAAAGTAATCAAAATCCTGTCCAAGTGAGAAATTAAACCCATTCCTATCGCCGTATAAAATGGGATTCCTGCATGATTAAATTCTATTAACGAAGTAAATGCAATCAGTAAGATGATTCCAAATATTTTTGATAAAAACGCATGAGTACATGTTTCTTTTCCAAACTTTACAATGCTTATTAAATAGCACATCCCTTCCATTACAAAAATCACTATGATTGGTATTCTGTTATTTCTTATTAATTCTGGATAAAGTAGCCATGTACTTATACCAATTGATACCCAAAAAATCATGTCGGTTTGACTATCAAATCGTCTTAGTCTTTGGGATGATACATTTAATTGTCTAGCTATTATTCCATCAAAAATATCTGAAAACAGTCCGAAATACATTAAGATTACGACTTCAGTTCTGCTTTTATCTTTTAGGAAATAAACAAGTCCTAAAATGAGTGGGGCAAGAATTACTCTAAAAAAAATCAAACCAATAGGTATATATTTTCTCATAAAAACTTTTATGGCTTATATTATTCAAAAATGTCATTACCGTTTTGTGTGTTTACAATTGCAACCGATTATTTTATTACCAAAGGTTTTTAACCTCTTTAAACCCTTCGTCAATACAAATCTAAGGGAATTTATAAGTCAAAATTTCAAGCTATAGGATTAGGTATTTAGTTTGCAATAAATAGCCCTTCGGCTTTAGCCAAGGGAAAAGGTATTGATTTTATAACGTGGCTTTAGCCACACATCATCAATATTGTTTATTTTAAATATTTGGCTAAAGCCAATAATCAAATGATTTACCAACCCGACCTAAAGGATCGGGACAATTGAAATAATAATTATTTTAAGCATTTTCGAACTAAATACTTAATCCTATCAAACTATCATACTCCTCCTCATTCCAAAAAATAAATAAAAATATAATTTTAGTAATACCAATTTTAATTCCTATAGTTTTGCTATGAACGATTGGTTAGGCATAAGGATGCCGCCACCTTATTTGGGTCTCGAACTTTTAATAATGGGTCTTATGAATTACTTTTCACGGTATTCGCGTTTCACTTGCAACAGTGCCTTCCTTAAGGTCATCA